>JALZHT010000051.1 GCA_030860645.1 Acidobacteriota bacterium | reverse complement strand
GCAGAAGAGAGGTCTGCGCAGGGGGCGCAGCCTCGGGGAACAGCCGCGCGGGCGCGGCCGCCTCGGGGGTGGCAGGTTGGAGTTGCCCGCCCTGCGCCGGCTGTTCGATCCCCGCCATCCACGGGTGGGGCGGGAAGAAGACGCGGATGTCCTCCTGGCTCACGTTGCCGCGAGACACTTGGATCAGCCCGACCTCCTCCAGCTCCATCAGGTGGCGCGAGAGCTGCCCCTCGTCCTCGCCCAGAGCCGCGGCCTGCACCCGGAAGTGGAGTTGAACCGCCCCGCGGGAGTTGGCCTGCTGCGCCAGCGCCGCGTAGGTCAGCTTCGCGCCCGGCCCGACCTCCTGCCGCGACAGCAGCCAGAAGGGGACGAAGGCCCCTGAGGGCCATTTCTAACTCAACGCAGACGATTTAGCAAGGTTACAGAAATCCCGGTTTTGTGTAACCTTAATCGGCGAGAAGATCTATTTTTACCCTTCTGATTGTCAAAATACGATATCATAGTGCGTTCGTGAAACATCCCTTCCCTCGGAGGCATGAAACCGTTGATGCGCGCCACCCGTCGCCGCCGGCGTGAGCCCGATCCACTCGCCTCCCCCGAGGCCGTCCGCTCCGTGTGCCGGCTTTTACGCGAGCGTATGCCCGACACTATCCCCGCCTCCGAAAGACAGTTAGCACGGTTCCTCTTCGCCGTCAGGCACGTCGAGCGGCGGCCCGCCACCAACACGAAGCGCGGACGCCCCTCGCGCTGGCCCCGTGAAAAGCTCACTGAAGCGGCTACACAGCTCCGCGGTATTTTGGAGCGTGAAACATCGGGACGTATCTCCGTCAATAGCTTCATCGGTCAGTACCTACCGATACTCGCGTTCCCCATTGACGTGTCCCAAGCCCTCTTAGAGGGGGCGGTCAACCTTCAGGAGGCGGCCTACCTCGCCCGCCTGACTGCCGAACAACTCAAGTGTTCGCCACATGAGGCGCGCACGCGCCGTGTCGAGTTGCTCAGACAGCACTTAGCGGTTCAGGGGTCGCAGACACGCCTGCGCACCCGCGTCAAAGAGTTGACGGGAAAGGTAGGGGAGACGGAAATTCTCTCTAGGGATATGTCGGGAGTCGTCGCGAAGGTAGACGACCTCTTGGAGGTTGACCCTACTGACGCCCGGCATATGTTCTGGGAGGAGATGAAGAGGCTTTTCTTTGCGATGAAGGAGGCCGCCGTGGATCAAGTCTCAAACGTCCTCTTCAAGATCGGAAGGCGGCGCAGTGAAAGGCTGAATAAAGGACTGGCCCATAGGTAAGTAAGTAATATTACTTTATTACAACCGTCGGACTTTTAATTTTCTACAGTATTGACCGACCATCACTTCCGGCAGTCACTCTTGTAAGAGTGCCGACGCACATAGGGCACTCGCCGGACTCCTCCTAAGATGACTGCTACGCTCACGGCTGCGGCGATCAATATAGACGCCTACCCGAGGCTCATTTCACGTCCTCCGGTTTTCCGCCTGCAACGTCTTGCCTGCTGACCGCCCGCTCGAGAATGTGTGCCAGAAGGACGAGCATCGACTTGTGTGCCCGGTCGAGGTTCATGTGACCGCCTCGGATCTGCTGCACGGCTGCCGCCGCCTCGAACGCTTGCCCTACGTCCCATCTCAATAACCTCGTCATGTGCCCTTCTATCTCGCTCACGAGATCTGTTTTCGACTTGCCGAGGTGGCTGGACAATGCAGCTATCAGTTCGTCTTCTGTATCTTTCGCCATCACAGATTTTCCTGCCAAGATTATTTCTAGATTCAGCGCGACGAGGCTATTTTGCGGAGGATTTTCTGATAAATATCCCTAATTTTCTAAGAAACCCGGAGTAATAAAGTAATATTACTTATCAACTTAAAATAAAGATTGTAAGTATGTTAGGGGTCATAGCTACGATGTAGAAATTTAATCAGGGGGTATAGGTGTTTTTTTGTTGCCATACTTAAAGTAATATGTTAATGAAGCACGTTCAGGAGGGTCCAGGATGGCGAAAGCAAGCTCCGCGATGAACGGTATGTTGACGCGTTACGGACTACTCGACGCTCCCTTCTCGATTTCGCCCGATCCACGATTCCTATACCTGTCTCCGCAACACCATCTCGCGCTCTCGAAGATTAGGTACGTCATCGACAACCGCCAAGGACTCGCCGTACTTTACGGTGACGTCGGCCACGGCAAGAGTACACTAATCCGACGCATCTATGACATCTACAAGGAAGACCCCGAGTTCGAAACTGTTCTCATCACCAACCCCGACCTTCCCTCCGAGATGCAACTCCTGAAAAGGATCACCGACTCCTTCGGGCTCGACCGCAAAAGGTCAAAGCTCGATCAGATGGAAGAGTTGGAAGCTTACTTAGTCAAACAGTACGCGGACGGTAAAAACGTGCTCTTGCTCATCGACGAAGCACAGATGATGGTCGGGAGCATGTTCGAGTTGGTGCGCCAGATCACGAACTTCGAGTCTCACTCGGCTAAGCTCGTTCAGATCGTCCTGAGCGGTCAGAATAACCTGCGCAACAAGCTCAGGCTCAAGCGCCCGCTCCTGTCCCGCGCTGCGGCGGTCGCCACCATCGACCCATTCTCACTGGACGAGACGCAGGACATGATCGAATTCCGGCTGACGGTGGCGGGCCGCAAGAAACCGCTCTTCGAGCAGGATGCTTACGACGAAATCTACGAGAGATCCAAGGGCGTCCCCCGGGAAATCGTCAAGACCTGCATGGACACACTAACCATTGCGTACTTGAACAACCTGTCGACCATCCCGAAGGAGGCCGTCCAGCGTGCCCGAACAGAATAAGAAACTCGCCGGATTCGAGGCCCTCTATCAAGTCGACCAGGATAAGCGCAGGCGGGGCGGGGCTGCCGCGGCAGAACCCGTCTCCGCTGGGGAGGAAGAGGCTCAACCGGAGGGAGATAATTCAGTAAGGAATAAAGCAGGTAAGTCAGTAAGTAAGTTAGTAAGTAATATTACCCGCCAACCTCAGGCGTCGGCGGATGTGTTCGAGCCGACGACCTTCAAGGCCGACAGGCGCAAGGTAAAGGCCCTCAAGCGGCTCGCGCTCGATCTGGAGCCGCCGAGGAAACTTCAGGACCTCTTCGACGAGGCGCTAACGGACATTCTGGCGAAGTATGGGCGGGACGCGGAGTGAGCGAAGACAGAAACATCGTCGTTGAGAACGAACTCCTCCGCAAGGGGTTCACGAGCGTCCCGAACTACATCTTCGGGCTGCCGATCAGTTCCAACGCCAAGCTGATCTACATGGCGCTGCTGAGCTACGCCTGGACCAATAACTCCTGCTACCCTGGCCTCGCCAAGCTCTGCAAAGACGTCTCCCTGTCAGACAAGCCGGTGACGAAGGGCATTGAGGAGCTGTGCCGGGCCTCCCTCCTAGAAGTCAAACGCCGCGGCCTCGGCAAGACTAACCTCTACGTCATCAAGGAATTCACGCCGTCACTCTCCGGCCAGAACGGCTCCGAAACCAGAATCGGAGAATCTCCGAAACCAGAATCGGAGAATCTCCGAATCAGGACTCGGCAGACTTCCGATTCAGGAAACGGACATTTTCCGAAAGCAAAGACGGAGAAACGCCGAATCCCTAAAAAAAGGATTGAAAAAGACGAAGCTGAAGAAACCACAACTGAAGACACACCCACACAAAACGGGCGCGCCACGCGCGGTGTGGGTGTGGGCTCAAAATTCTCTCTAGAAGAATGCCTGAGGTACGCCGAACATCTGCACAGGACGGGGCAGGGGATTACCAACCCCGGCGGGTTCGCCATGTCGATCTACCGCTCCGGAGCGGCCGACCTGCTCATCGACGAATTCCTCCGCCCGGCCGAAAAGAAGAAACCGGTCGACATCAGCCTTTGCCCGGACTGCAAAGGCAGCGGCGTTTACTACCCGGACGGCTTCGAGAACGGCGTCGCCAAGTGCAGGCACGCGCGTTTGGGGGAGGGAGGCGAGGAGCCGTCCGAAGTGCGCAGACTTTCCGCCAGCGACATCGAAGAGCACTCCAAGTTGATTTCAGAACTGCTCGGTAGTGGCTACACGGTCGAACAAGCCGAAAAACAGTTCGGTTCTCGGATGCATCCGGCAGACTGGCGAATCATTGAAGGTGTGATACGAGATGGCTTGAGGGAGGGGGGAATTCGTGTGACCGGCGTGGGAAACGAGCCCCAAATGCCGCTCGCAGGTTAAAGCATTGTTTCAGTAGCAAGGGGAGCACGCATGGGGTCGGGCAATTCGCGCGCACGCGGAAGGAAACAGACGTCGAAGAGCAGAAAGGATTCCAAGAGTCAGCCACCCGCCAACACCATCAAGGGCAGGCTCGTGGAGGAGGTGGTCGGGCTGTTGCATGACCTCCCCGGCGTCAAAGTCGAGCGGAACGTTTTCCTCCCTCCGGTCAAGGACGTAGACCCGGATGATTGCGAGATAGACGTCCTACTCACGACGGAGACCGCGAGCGGGCACCAAGTTCAGTTCGCCGTCGAGTGCAAAAACGAGCGCGGCCCCGTCGGCATCGGCAAGATCCGCGAGTTTCTCGACAAGCTGGACGACGTCGGCATCCCGCCACAACTCGGCGTCTTCGTTTCCGCGAGCGGCTTCACCAGAAGCGCGATCAGGCGCGCCAAGTCGAAGGGGTTGAAACTGTTCACGCTCACGGGCCTGTCGGCGAACAGGCTCTCCTCCGCGGTCGCAGAGGCCTTCCAGTTCAACGTCTATTTGATCGCCCAAATCACCGACCTCACTCTCACCAACGAGGCTTCAAAAGTAACGAGCGAGCAGGGCCTGGCCTTCTTCGACGCTGCGGGCAATCCTTGCGGCTCCGTCCTCGACCTCATCTGGAATCGCTGGCGACAGGGTGACCCACCGTCGGTCATCGGCGAACGCAGGGTCGATCTACAGGTGCCGAAGGGGTGGCACCAAATAATCGACGGCCGCCCCGAGCCTGCCATTTCTTTGTCGGCCACGATGCGGGTCACCGGGCTGGTCGTCACCTTAGCGGGTAAGTCGAAACGCCACACGCTCTTGAATCCGGTAGATGGCAAAGTCGAACGCGGCCGCCTGAACGTCACCTTCGAGATTCCTCGTAAGGCTCAGAAGCCAACGCACTCTGTGGTGGAGGTGCGTAGTGAAGAAGAGTTGAATTCACTGGTGGGGAAAAGGGGCGCCGTCCGCATCACTTCCCGCGTCAGGTTGCCGCGGATCCGCCTCGCGGACGCCTTCAACTACCCGCCGAGCCGGCGGGATGAGGAACTGCTAGTTGAGCAGGCGAAGAAGTATAAGGCGGGGGAAGTCTCAAATCCTTTCCCGCCAGCCGTGGCAGAACTCGAAAACGAGGGGGAAAGCCTCGACGTCCTCGGCCTTATGCACGCGAAAGAATACGCGCGCGTGATTTCGCTGCGCCGCCAGTTTGAAAGACGCCCTACGCCGGAGTTCGCAGACCTTCTGTCGTGGGCGTACCTTATGCAGTCCAACGTCCTCATCGAGAAGGCAGGGTCGAAAAGGGGCAGGGAATCGGAGCGTCTAATCGAACGTGCGGTCGGGCTGATTAAGGAGGCCCTGAGCATAAACCCCGTGATGCCAGAGGCGTTCAACAACCTCGGGCTCGCTCTAAGCAAGCTCGGGCGTCACGAAGAGGCCCTTGCAAGCTTTGACCGGGTAGGCCAGCTCGAACCTGATCATCCCTACGTGTGGGGCAACCGGGCAGAGGTGCTCTACCTGCTGAAGCGCTACGACGAGGCGGTCGAAAGCTGTGAGAAGGCTTTAAGCCTGAACGCCGACGATGGTAGAGCATTCTACAATCGTGGTCATGCCCTCAGCGCGCTCGGGCGCTTCGACGAAGCCATCCGCAATTTCGACGACGCGTTACGGATAAAGCCCGAAAACGCCGACGCTTGGGACGAGCACGGTGATGCGCTCATGTACGCGGGAGAGCCGGGCCGGGCACTCGAGAGCTACGAGAATGCTTTGAAGAGCCGCCCCGATCATTTCTACGCCCTCTCCGGCCGCGGCGACGCGTTGCAACACCTCAGTCGTTTCGAGGACGCGGTCGCGAGCTACGACTCTGCCCTCGCGGTCCGGCCGGCGAGCGGCCCGACGTGGGTGCGCCGCGGTCAGGCCCTGCTCCATCTCAAGCGCTTCAACGAGGCCGTCGCGAGCTACGACCGCGCCCTCGCGGCCGACCCCGACGACTACGGGACACACGCCCAACGCGCGTTCGCCCTTACGCAGGCGAACGAACTGGATCGCGCGCTCGAGTCGACCAGCACCGCGCTGTCTCTGGCACCCACGGACGCTGAACGGTACTACCCCCTCAAGATCCGCTCGATCATTCATCATCTGAAGCTAATGCACGAAGAGGCGGTAGATGATCTGCTGTCGGCTTGGCGGCTGAACCCGGACGAGTTAATGGGCGACCAAGTCGCCCACGGTTTGATAGCCGCCGTCTACACCGCCTCGCCCAAATCGCCCGACTCAATTCTGCTGCTCGCGGAGATGGAGTGGAACGTCGCTGCCCTGCACGCCTCTGCGGGTGAAGAGAGCGAGGCCCGGAGGATCGCGGAGAACGCAACGGGTGCTTTGGAGTCGCTGGTCGTTGACGACGGCAGCCGGAAATTAGAGATCGGCGGCTTCAACTTATCCGGCGTAGTGGTCACGGGGGCGCTGGTGCGCGGCTCGCGCCGCCTCGTCGATTGTGGAGATCGTGACCTAGCCCGAGAGCACATCAAGCGCATGAATGCGTGGGTCCGCGGGATTTACGGGGACTCGCTGACTCCGCTTGACGATTGCCTTGCGCAACTAGAAGCAGGCCGTCCGACCGGACGAAGATCGGCCGGCCGGCATAAAGCCGCGTGAGGTGGAATGCATAAGGACGAGCCCGATCCCGGTCGTATTTAGGTGTTTTGAGTGTCACATGGGACACACTGCCCCTGCCGAGGGTGAGCGTCGCGCGATAGGAGGCTACTTCCCGCAGTATCGGGTGTCCGCCGCGCTAATTTTACGTGCGCTGCGCGACGACAGTCTGCAATGGGTTCGGGTCGCCGACCCCGAGGCAGGCCGCGTCGACGACCTCCAGGTCGGAAGCGAGTCACGCGTGGACGCGCTCCAGGTTAAATGGAGTCAGTACCCGCGGAGTTTCACCTGGCGTAACCTGACGGGTTCTTCGGATGAAACACCGTCGCTAATAGCACAACTCGCAGACGGGTGGAAGCGACTGCGCCCGGTACACTCGGGGGCAAAGGTGGTAGTCCACCTAGTCACGAACAACTTCCCTTCAACCGGGGACCAACTCCCGGTGAGTGATCCGCGCCCGGCCGCGAGTCACCTCGCCGCTTTTATAGAGCAGGCCTGGAATCCAGCCCGAGAGAGAAAGCCGGCCCCCGCTGAAGAGGTGCCGGCGGAATGGCGCGCGGCTTGGGACAGTTTACAGGCCGCGAGCGGACTGCCGCCCGAGGAGTTTTTCCTTTTCGTACAAGACTGCGAGCTGGACTTCGGTTACCACCTTCCCGCATACAACGGGGCTGCTTCACCGGACGAGCAGGCTATTGCCAGCGACCTCGCCCACCTTACGTATAAATTGTTCGAGACGGTGGCCGACCCCGCCCGCGTTATTCACCTCACGCGCTCGGAACTGCTGGCACGGCTCGGATGGCTGGAGCGGTACGAGTTCAGAAGTCAGCACGAATTCCCGGTTGACGAGTCTCTGTATGAACCCATCCTCGCAAGCGCTGGGCAATTAGAGGGGGCTCTCGGCCGCCTCGACGGCGGCTACGTCGGGGTCTTCGGCAGCCCGGGCTCAGGCAAGTCCACCTTGCTGACGCAAACCTTCCGTTACAGAGCGGGGCGGGTGGTTCGTTATTACGCCTTCGTGCCTAACGTACTGGACCCTTTCGGGCGCGGCGAGTCGGTGAATTTCTTGCACGACGTGGTGCTGGCAATCGAACGCGCCGGTTTCCAGGTAGGCGCTAGCGCGAGTACGCTAGACCGCAGACAGCTGCGCGAGCGCTTCTACCGACAGTTGCAGCTACTGCATCAGAATTGGGTGGAAACCGGCACCAAGACCACGATCATGATTGACGGTCTGGATCACATCGTGCGCGAACAGCATCCGGAGCGTTCGCTGCTGCGTGACTTGCCCCCACCCGAACAGGTGCCCGACGGCGTATTCATCGTCCTGGGAAGTCAAACCGACCAACTGTCTGACCTCCCGGACGGGGTGCAGCATGCCATCCGGCAGCCCGAGCGGCGCATCGAGATGCAGCCACTCTCAAGGGCCGCGGTCTTCCGCATCACAGAGCGTGTGGCGGAAAGTAAAGTGCCGATTACCGAACAGCAGAAGGAACGTATTTACGAACTCTCCGCCGGGCACCCGCTGGCTTTGATCTACATCTCAAACCGGTTGCGAGATCAAACGGATGCGGCTGAGGTGCAGGCTGTCCTCGACACGACAGAAAGGTACGAGGGCAGCATCGAGCGACAGTACCACAGCTACTGGAGGCAGATCACCGACGACGAGGAGTTGATGCATCTGCTCGGTATGCTCGCACGTCTTCGGCGGTCCTTAGACCTTAGATGGGCCGAAGGGTGGGCGCGGCGGGCGACCGTCGACCGGCTGCGCCGTCTGTTCGCTCATTACTTCCGGCGTGAGGGATCAAACCGCTCTACGCCGGTTACGGGCTAATCAAACAGGGGCGGTGGGAAGAACTGCCGGCGATAGAAGAAGCGTTCGAGATTCAAGGCCCCGAGGAGTCATACTGGTGGTTCTGGCTGCAATCGCGGGCCTGGCACCGTGCGCTCGCCATAGGTGACTATGAGCGTGCGGAACTCATCGTTGGGGAAGTGCTACTTAGGGAAGATGAGGGTTCTTTGCTTCTGGGAGACGCCGCACGTGTCGGACTCGCGGACGGCGTTTACCAGATAACGGGAGACGAAGAGCAGATCAGGCATATACTGGGCAGCGACCCACAGCAGCCGGCACTGCATGAGAATTACGTCCCGGATGATGATGGGCTGCGCCCGTTCACCCACCGCTTCCAGTTGAACCGTCTGCTCGCAGTATTAGGCGATGAACTGAACCCTGCTGAGATCGTGCCTGATCCCGTTAATAATGCACGGCAGGGGATGGTCTATTTTGAACGCGCCGTCTGTGTCGTCGCTGGACAGCCTGCGCGCCAGCTTCATTCGGGAGTGGGGCGGTGAGGGGGAGGGACACACACCGACATGGCCCACAGATGTCCAACGGCAGGTCATCCTCGCGTTCTGGCGTTCAGGAGGGGCGGAACGCGAGTGGGTCATTCAGCAGCTCCGTAGCATCGAGGCGCGAATGCTCGACTGGCGCGACCCTCGCGAGCGCATCAAGGAGTGTCGCGAGCAAGCGCTGGCCTGGCTAGCCATCGGTGAAGACGAGGCCGCCCGCCGGATGCTCAAACAAACACTCCACGTCTCCGTAGCGATCGGCGAGGGAGACTTCCAACTCGACAGTTGGATTCGATGGCTCGGGCGCGTCAACGAACTGGAGCCTGAGAAGGCCCAGGAGAGGGTCGAATGGTTCTCCCGTGCCGTCGCGGCGATCAGAGAGACGGACGGCCCGGCGGCCGAGGCTGCACAGGAGTTGCTCGAAGTCACCTTCAAGTGGAGCCCGAGGCGCGCGGTCAAGATGTTCCGCTGGTTCCTTAGCCAGCGCCTCGTTAATTACGAGGATGGGCTACGTGCACTGCTCGCGAGGCGCGCTCTGTTTCACGTAGTCTCCGACTTGGTTGATGGCGGCGCCTTGAGTTGTGAGCGCCTAGCTCAACTAGAGTGGTGTCTAAGATTTTACGACCCGTTGTTGCTGTTAGCGCGTCCGCGCAAGAGGCCTCCGGAAATATCCGCCATGGACGATGAAGGCCGGTATGCGGTGTCGGCGGGAGGAGCATCACCTCCCGCGGATGATTGGTTCATAGCGGTGCGCGAGCGAACGCCGGACGGAGACATCGTATTGGCTGAAGAAACTACTCTCAAGCGGCTTGATATGGAGCAGCCGGGAGAGGTGAGGCAATCAGTCGTCTCACTAGAAGGAACCCCCGCGCCTGAGACCGACGCCGAAAGTTTCTTCTATCAGGGCATGAGACTGCACGTGAGTGACTACCCGGTCTTACGGCCGAACCCGTCGATGATGCCGTTGATCATAAGCCATTATGGGCGCAGCTTAGAATCCCCCGGCGACCGCTGGTTAGCCCTAAATCCGATCATCGGGCGGGAGTTGGGTTTGACACTTACTTCAAGACGAGACGCCTCCTTTGCTTGGGATGACACGGAGGGGCGCACCGTTATTTGGAGTGAGTAGTGGCAAGATGGATTGATTAATCACGCGGACGTTCCCGCGAGGGATGAAGTCGGGGAGGGATGGCGTGTCTTGGCGACCGAGGAAGGTTTTCAGAAGCTTAAAGAACGTTACCCGAGACTTCAGCGGCACATTCGGGCAGCACGACAGCGCTGGGATAGGGGAGCGCGCGACTGGCGACGTTCGGCGCGGGTCACCACGCGCACGGCATGAGTAATGGAATTATATTTACTACTGGAGTTCTTACCACTTCGTCGAAGTTATCGCTGCCCCCACTAGCCCCTGCCCTCCTAATAGTCCACGAGCATCTGGGGGTACGAAGTCGCGATTGAACAGTTCCTAATGGTCTGGGATGCGTCGGAGTCGGAGGAGAACTTCAATCGGCTCCTGCGGTGCCCACTTTAGTTACCGGTTTTTAATAGGGGAGGTTGGAGAATACAAGCGCATGGCGAAAGTAATCGAGATCGCAATCGGCAGGGATCGTAACGAGGGCACCATTACCTTCGAGGAAAATCCCAGGCAACTGCACGCGGACCGCACGGCCGACGGCTTTAAGCTGAGCATTCCCGTTAAGATCGGTTTTTACACTGTCACGGAAAGCGCGCCCAGACCGATGCTTAGTAACCTTCGTGGGACTGTCCTCGCGGATGGGTCCAACAGCCCAAAATTTGAGATCGGGCGGATCTATAGTGAGGACTGGTTTACCGCCTACAGCCGCGGTCAAGATGAGCCGGAAACAATCCGCGAGCGCGAGGCATCGCTGACTTGGCAGGGCTCACTCGCCGAGTTAGTCCTGTTCGAGAAGATTAGGGAAGGCAACGCGCCCCAACTTGAGATAAGTTTGCGAGGCGAGTTTTGCTACCTGCTTCAGGGGGCGCATAGGTTCTACGGCGTGCGCACCGAACCGCAACGTTTCTACTCGCGCAGCGGCAACAGCGCCCGGGTGTCTTACCCGAGAGAGGTTTGGAACAAGATGCTCCAGAGTCTCGGCGTTGCCGAGAACGTGCTGGTCGAGGTGCCGCTGCCCGGCAACCCTTCGGGAGACTGGGATCCGGTCTGGAGGGCTCTGATCGACGCGAGGAATTACTTCGAGCAAGGCGGCTCCACGGGGTGGAAGGGGTGCGTGACCTCAGTCCGTCTGGCGTTAGAGAAGTGGCGTGGAGTCGAAGTAGAAGATCCTGGGCCGGGCTTCGTCCGCCCAAGCCAAGCCGATCGGGAGGCCCGCACGAAGAAACAGCGGCTCGACCAACTGCGCTGGGATTTACTTCAGATGGCCCACCAAGGCCCACATACCCACACTGAAATGTGGACGCGCGATGACGCCCTCCTAATGCTAGCGACGTTGTCGGCTCTGTTGGCCGAGAGATCTCCGTAAGGGGTGTCCGAGTCTGATAACGTCGGCGGTTTGGGTTCTTCCGCGCTTTTGATACCGCTGGCGAAGTCAGCAGGTGGCGGGCTGCCTCATCAACTTCACGAAAGCCGTCTGCCTCGTCTGCGCCAGCGGCACCTCGGTCAGCCAATTGGCGACAC
>JALZHT010000589.1 GCA_030860645.1 Acidobacteriota bacterium | reverse complement strand
ATCGTCGCCTGGTCCAGTAGGTCCTGCCAGCAGCGGACGTGGGCCTGGTGCAGTTCGGCCAGCGGCGCCTGGCAGCCGAGCAGCGCCGTCCGGACGGCCATCGTCCAGGCGCGCCACTCGCCGCCGCGCTCGCGCACGTCGCCGAAGGCCGCCAATTCGTCGCGGCACGCGGCGCAAGCGTTCAGGTGCAGGCGGAAGTCTCGCGCCTCGGCGGGGCCGGCCTCGCCGTAGAGGTATGCGACGAGGTCTGCGGCGCGTCCGCAGCCCGGCGTCGCTGCGGGCGAGCCGGCGGGGTTCGTCTTCTCGTTCATCTCGGGGCCACCTCCATCTCGTACTTGCCGAGCCGCAAACGCAGTTGTCCGAGCGCCGTGTAGAGGCGGCTCTTGACCGTGCTCAAAGGTATCTGGAGCGCGTCGGCGATCTCCTGAAACGTCAGCTCCTCGAACTCCTTCATCAAGACCACCTCGCGCAACTCCGGCGGCAAAGCCGCCACCGCCCGCCGCACCGCTTCGGTGCGCTGCCGGCGCTCGGTCGCGCCCGCGGGCGAAGCCTGCGCGGCGGTGGCGAGGAAGCGCTCGCCCGCCGACTCGACCTCGTCCTCAATGCCTGTCTCGGCGCGCACGCGCGCGCGGCGCTGGCGCGTGATGCACTGGTTGACGGCGATGCGGTGCAGCCAAGAGGAGACTTTGGCCTCGCCGCGGAAGCCTTGCAGGTTGCGGTAGGCGGCGAAGAAAGTCTCCTGCGTGGCGTCGCGCGCCTCCTCGGCGCTGCCGAGGAGGCCGTAGGCGAGCGCATAAATCTTGCGCTCCCAGCGGCGCACCAACTCCCCGAAGGCCGCTTGGTCGCCGGCCAGCGCGCGTTCCAACACCTGCTCGTCGCTCGTCGCCGTCAACGCCTCCCCCGCCACTCACCCGAACCGTCGAACTCCGAGCGCCCCGGCCGCGCTCAAGGGTTTAGACGGCCTCGCCGCCCGCCCGGTCTGTAAAATCCGAGACGCGGGGATGCCGATTTAGAGAAGTCCCATTTGAGTTTTTACCGGCGCGCCGTAAAGCGCCAAAATCATCTCCGCAAAAGGCGCTTTGCGGAAAGCCCTCGCGGCTGTTTTGCCTAACCACGTCAACAAGTTAAAGTTGATTAAACTGTTGACAGGGTCGCCGCCCGCCACGTAGTATAAATGTGTGCGGCTTCACGGTCGGTCGCGCCGCTGACGAATTTAGAGTCCTGCCCGCCCGCCCTGATTTTACCCTTTTCGCCTGCAACTTGTTCCGCCCATGCTCGAACGATTCCTCCGCCTGCGCCTGCTCTACATCGTTCTGGGGACGCTCCTGGTCGTCGGCCTCGTCCCGCTCGGGATGGCCGGCTGGATGCTCTCCGACCGCAGCGCGTCGGAGCTGCGCTCGGTCGAGGGGCGCTACCAGGCGCAGCTCGTGCAGAACAAGGCGCGGCAGATCGAGCTGTTCGGACAGCGCTACCGCGAGGTGGTGACGGGACTGGCCCGCGCCTTCGAGTTGACGGGAGGCGTCGGCGTCCTCGGCGTGGAGGGCAGCGACGGCCGGCTCCAGAAGGCGGTCGAGGCGGACAAGAATCTGAACGCGCTCGCCATCCTGCCCGTCGCGGCCGCGCCGCACGTCGCCTACAAGCCCGACGCCATCTCGCGCGAGGAGGTCAACGCGCGCGTCAACTTGGCGCTGGCCGACATGTCCGAGCCGGGCGTGCGCATCGGCGGCCCGCACCTGATCCGTTCGAGCCAGGAGATGGCGCTGACCATCGCCGCGCCCGTGATGGGCGGGGGCGAGGGCGGCGAGGTGGTGGCGGCCGTCGTCGCCGTCGTCTCGTTCTCGGAGGTCTTCGCCACCGTCCAGCAGCAGCAGAGTTCGCTGAGCGAGGCCGAACTGTTGGAGCGCGGGCTGCCGGTCGTCTTCGTCGTCAACGCCGACGGGCGCGCGGTCGCGCACCCGGACGCGCGCGTGGCGCTGTCGGAGCGCTCGATGCTCGACCTGCGGGTCGTGCAGGAGTGGGTCACGACGGGCAAGCAGGTCAAGTCGGCGCTCGCGCCGTTCAAGGCCGAGCGCGAGGGGCGCGAGGTCGAGATGCTCGGCGCGTACTCGACGGCGCGGCTCGACGCCGACGCCGTGCTCGGCGTCATCGCCATCCAGAACGAGCACGCGGCGCTGCGCTCGGTCTCGGACATGCGGCGGCAGACGCTCGTCATCAGCCTGCTCGCGGCCACCTTCGCCCTCGTCATCGGCTTCTTCTTCGCCAAGCAGTTGACGCAGCCCGTGCGCGAGCTGGCCGCGGGCGCGCACCGCATCGCGGGCGGCGACTTCTCGCAGCGCATCCGCGTCCGCAGCCGCACGGAGCTGGGCGAGCTGGGCGAGTCGTTCAACCAGATGACCGACCACCTCGAACAGTACATCGAAGACCTCCGGCGCGCGGCCGAGGAGAACCGCCAGCTCTTCATCGGCACGGTCAAGGCGCTGGCCGCGGCCATCGACGGCAAAGACCCCTACACGCGCGGCCACTCGGAGCGGGTGGCGCGCTTCTCGGTCGCCATCGCCGAGCGCCTGAACCTGCCCGATGACGAGATCGAGAAGCTGCGCATCAGCGCGCTCCTGCACGACGTGGGCAAGATCGGCATTGACGACAACATCCTCAAGAAGCCGGCCGCCCTCACCGACGAGGAGTACGAGATCATGAAGGGGCACCCGCAGAAGGGCTTCAAGATCATGTCGCAGATTCCGGCGATGAAGGACTTCCTGCCGGGCATGTACATGCACCACGAGATGATGGACGGCAACGGCTACCCGCAGGGCTTGAAGGGCGACGAAATCCCGATGCAGGCGCGCATCGTCTCGGTCGCCGACACCTTCGACGCGATGACCACCGACCGCCCCTACCAGAAGGGCATGAGCCTCGACACCGCGCTGACGCGCATCAAGACGTTCGTCGGGACGCGCTACGACGAGCAGGTCGTCTCCGCGCTCGTCGAGGCGTGCGAGCAGGGGCAGATCGGGCCGGGCCGCGTCCGCCTCTCGAAGCGCGCCAAAGACCTCATCTCGGCCGCCCCCGGCGTGCGCCCGCCCGCGCCCCGCGAGACGGAACCCGCGCCCGCCGCCTGAGACAAAAGTTTCGCGTCGCGGGTTGCGAGTTTCGAGTTAAAAGACAACTTCTGAACGGGGCCGCGGGCGGCGGCGGGCGGGTCGGGCTTGCATCAAGCCCGACC
>JALZHT010000588.1:2084-3223 GCA_030860645.1 Acidobacteriota bacterium | reverse complement strand
TCCGGCGCATGCTCCGCGCGCCCGCGCCGGACGCCGGGGCGGCGCGCCGGGCCGAAGAGCTTCTGGCGAAGATGACCATCGAGGAGAAGGTCGGGCAGATGACGCAGCTTGAGATCAGCATGGTCTCGGACGGGCGGAACCAGGAGATCAGGATCAACCCGTCGAAGCTGGAGAAGGCCGTCATTAAATACGGCGTCGGCTCCATCCTCAACGTCGCCGACCAGGCGCTTTCGCTCGACCGCTGGCACGAGACCATCCGGCAGATTCAGGACGCCGCCGCGCGTTCGCGGCTCAAGATTCCCGTCCTCTACGGCATAGATACCATCCACGGCGCCAACTACGTGCAGGGCGCGACCCTCTTCCCGCAGCCGCTCGCGATGGCCGCCACCTGGAACCCCGAGTTGATGATGCGGGCCTCGGAGGTGGCGGCCCTGGAGACGCGCGCCGCCGGCATCCCGTGGACTTTCTCGCCCGTCCTCGACACCGGCCGCCAGCCGCTCTGGCCGCGCCTCTGGGAGACGCACGGCGAGGACACGTACCTCAACCAGGTGATGGGCGTCGCGGCCGTGCGCGGCTACGAGGGCACGGACGTTTCTTCACAGGAGCGCGTCGCCTCGTGCCTCAAGCACTACATGGGGTACGGCCTGCCGCTGAGCGGGAGGGATCGCACGCCCGCCTGGATTCCCGAAATTTACCTGCGCGAGTACGTGCTCCCGCCCTTCAAGGCGGCGGTCGACGCGGGCGCGCGCACCGTGATGATCAACTCCGGCGAGGTCAACGGCGTGCCCGTCCATGTCAGCCACTTCATCCTGACGGACATCCTGCGCAAGGAGTTGGGCTTCCGCGGCGTCGCCGTCTCGGACTGGGAGGACATCAAGAAGCTGGTCAACATCCACCGCGTCGCCGCCGACGAGAAGGAGGCCACGCGCCTGGCGGTGATGGCCGGCGTTGATATGAGCATGGTGCCGAGCGACTACAGCTTCGCCGACCACCTGATTGCGCTGGCGAAGGAGGGGGCCGTCCCGCAGTCGCGCATAGACGAGGCCGTCCGCCGCATCCTCACGCTGAAGTTCGAGCTCGGCCTCTTCGAGCGCCCCGCGCCCGACGCGGCGCTCAAGGCGAAGTTCGCCTCACCCGCG
>JALZHT010000588.1:0-2074 GCA_030860645.1 Acidobacteriota bacterium | reverse complement strand
GAGCCTGGAGGCGGCGCGCGAGGCGATGACGCTTTTGAAGAACGCGAACGACCTCCTGCCGCTCGGCAAGGGCCGGAAGGTGCTCGTCACGGGGCCGACCGCCGACTCGCTCATCTCTCTGAACAACGGCTGGACTTACGTCTGGCAGGGTTCGGAGGAGTCGCTCTACCCGAAAGACCGCCCGACGATCCGCCAGGCCGTCGAGGCGAAAATCGGGAAGGCGAACGTCACTTACGTCCCCGGGACGCGCATCACGCGCCGGGCGGGGCCGCCGTCGAACGTCACGCCGACCGACATCGACGAGGAGGTGGACATCGCCGCCGCGGCGCGCGCCGCGCGCGAGGCGGACGTGGTCATCCTGTGCCTCGGCGAAGGCTCCTACACGGAGACGCCGGGCAACATTACTGACCTGACTCTCCCCGAGCCGCAGTTGAAGCTGGCCGAGGCGGTCGCCGCGGCGGGCAAGCCCGTCGTCCTCGTGCTCGTCGAGGGACGGCCGCGCATCATCAACCGCATCGCCGACGGCGCGGGCGCGATCCTCATGGCCTACAACCCCGGCAACGAGGGCGGGCAGGCCGTCGCCGACGTGCTCTTCGGCGACTACAACCCAGCGGGGCGCCTGCCGCTCACCTACCCGCGCCACCCGAACGCGCTCCTCAACTACGACCACAAATCCTACGAGAACCAGAACACGACCTTCGGGCTGACCCCCTTCAACCCGCAGTTCGCGTTCGGCCACGGCCTCAGCTACACGACCTTCAAGTACGGCGACCTGCGTCTGAGCCGGAAGACGGTAGGTGAGCGGGACGGGCTGACCGTGAGCGTCACGGTGACGAACACGGGCCGGCGCGCCGGCGGCGAAGTCGTGCAGCTCTACCTGCGCGACCTCGTCGCCTCCGTCACGCCGCCCGACCGGCGGCTCCGGCGGTTCGCCAAGATTCACCTCGAACCCGGCCGGAGCCGGACGCTCACCTTCGAACTCGAACGCGACGACCTCTCCTTCATCGGCCAGAACAACCGCCCCGTCGCCGAGCCCGGCGATTTCGAAGTGCTCATCGGCGGCCTGACCGAGAAATTCACGCTCACGAGATAAGGCATAAAAGCCGTGAATCGTGAATCGTGGTTATCAGTTGTCAGTTAAAGACAAAACTGACAACTGAAAGCTGCCGACTACGATTGACGATTCACGGCTTTCATCTTCCCGGCTCGGGAAGGGCGCGGAGGGAGAGGAGGGTGATGGTGGTCGGCGTGCCGTTCTCGACTTCGACCTTGAGGAGCGCCTGGTAATACTTCGGCGGCGCGTTCGGCCCGCCGAGTTGGCGGAGGCGCTGGCCGAGGACGGCGAGGTGGTTGCGCGTCGTGACGAACTCGGCCGCCGCCTCCGTCCCCTCGCTGAAGATGCCCGCCAGCGTCATCACCGCGTGCTCGCCCGAGACGTTCGGCTTGACGGTGATGAGCGCGTAGTCTACCGCCAGCTCCCCCGTCCGCTCGTTGAACTGCGGCTTGTACTCCCGCTCCTCGCCGGGTCGCGGGTCGCGGTTCTCGATGGTCGCGCTGAAGGTGTAGTTGAAGCTCTCGACCGACGGGAGGCGGCGCGTCCACTCGTTGACGTAGATGCTGCCGAGCAGGATCACGTTGCGGTACTTCAGGTCGGCGGCGGAGACGTGCCGGCTCTGCTTGAGCAGGATGGATTTGTCCGCGGCGCGGAAGAGGTCGGTCAGGCGGTAGAGGCCGATGGCCTCGCCCATCCCCGTGTACATCCCCAGCGAAGGGATGAGCCGCGGCGCGGCGCCGCCTGTCCACTGCCCCTTGAACTCCGGCGCGTCGGCGAGCGCGCGCGTCTGCTCCGGGGTCATCTGGATGGCGCGACGCCCCAGCGAGTCGGGGTCGGCCTCGTTGAGGAAGCGGTAGACGGTCGGGTTACTCAGGACGAGCAGCGGCGACTCCGGGTCTTGCACGAACGGCCCCCACACGGACTTGAAGTCTTCGGTGTTGAGCGAGGGGTCGGTGACGGTCGCCTGCCGCAGCTCCCGGTTCGAGGAGTAGAGCGCTACCACGGCGGCCAGGAGCAGGG
>JALZHT010000587.1 GCA_030860645.1 Acidobacteriota bacterium | reverse complement strand
CCCCCCCCCCCCCCCCGGGAGGCGGCCGCCGGGGCGGCGGCTCAGAACTGGAACCGCGCCCCGAACTGCGCCTGGAAGGGGATGCCGATAGGCTCGGAGAAGCCCGTCGCCCCGAAGAAGTTGACGGGGCGGCCGAAGTCCGGCTCGCCCGTCACGTTCTGGAACTGGTTGCCGAAGTTGCCGGTGTTGAAGACGTTGAAGGCTTCGAAGAACAGGCCGAGGCGCGCGCTCTCGGTGAAGCGGAAGAACTTCGAGACGCGGACGTTCAACTGGTGGAAGTTGTCGCCGCGCTGGCTGTTGATCGGCACCTTGACCTGGTCGTTGTTGCCGGGGTCGACCGACTCGCGGTCGTTGTTCACGCCGTCGCGGTTGATGTCGCAGAGGCAGGCCGGGAAGACGCTGTAGGGCCTGGCCGAGGACGCCTGGAAGATCGGCGCGATCTGGAAGTCCCACGGCAGGTCGAAGATGCCCGACACGACGAAGCGGTGGCGCTCGTCCTCGCCCGTGGGGCCGAAGTTGACGGGGTCCCACTTGTCGAACAGGTTTTGCGGCTGGAAGCCGAAGTCGGAGGCCGCGCCGAACCAGCCCTGCGACTTCGCCAGCGTGTAGTGGGCGTTGAGCTGCCAGCGGTTGGCGTAGCGCTTGCGGAAGGCGGCCGTGAAGGCGTCGTAGCGCGAGCGCCCGTCGGACTGCGCCACGGTGATGCGCGCGAAGGGCGTGGCCGTGCCGAAGGCGGCCGCCAACTCGGCCGCGTGGGCGGCGAACTGCGCGGTCAGGACGCGGCCCGGGTTCGGGTCGCTGCGCTGCGCGTTGATGAGCGGCCCGATGCGCGGGTTGATGTCGAGCGAGGTGAACTCGTGGAGGCCGAGGATGTGGACGTAGTCGAACTCCAGGGCCATGTTGTTGCCCAGCTCGTGCGCGAAGCCGAGGTTCCACTGCTGCGTGTAGGGCGACTCGAAGTCGGGGTCGAGCATCCGCCCGCGCGTGCCCGAGAGCGGGTTGTTGAGCGGGCGCGGGATGTCGGGCGGCGGCGAGTCGATGCTGAGGTTCGCGCCGTCGTTGAAGAAGGTGGCGTAAATCTCCGGGTTCGCCTGCTGGACGGCGAAGAGCGGGACGTTGAGGAACGACTGGTCGAAGTAGATGCCGTAGCCGCCGCGCAGCACCGAGCGGGCGTCGCCGCCGATGTCCCAGGCGAAGCCGACGCGCGGGCTGAAGTTGTTGACGTCGTCCTCGACCACCTTGCGCGCGAACGGGCTGCCGATGATCTGGAGGGCGCGGAAGGCGCGGTTCTCCTCGGCGTGGGCGTTGTCGACGAAGCCGAAGTCCACGTCGTAGCGCAGCCCGAGGTTAATCGTGAAGTTGGGCCGCACCTTCCAGTCGTCCTGCACGTAGAAGGCGAACTGCTTGGCGCCCTCGCGCAGGTTGAAGGAGGGGTCGCCGCCCGAGAGGATGATGGCGCCCACGACGCCGATGCCTTCGAGGTCTTCCTGCGTGCAGGTCGCCTCGCCGACGATGGCCGGGCAGGTGATCGGCCCCGGCCGGATCTGCGTCGTGCGGAACCCCTCGGGGAACTGGTCGGGGTTGAGCGCGATCTCGTCGGCGTTGAAGTTGAAGTCGTACTCGGGGGCGGAGTTGAAGGCGAAGAGGCCGCCGAGCGTCGGGATGTAGGTGAAGTCGAGGCCGAACTTGAAGCCGTGGCTGCCGCGGTTCCAGGTCAGGTCGTCGCGGAACTGGTGCTTCTTCTGGATGGTCTGCTGCGGGACGTTGCCGTTGCGCCCGATGGCGAGGCTGTCCGGGAAGAAGAGCAGGTCGAGGTCGGTCGTCGCGTTGATCCGGTTGTCGAAGGTCGAGTACTGGTAGGTGAACTGGTTGACCGTGCTCGAACTGACCGTCCAGGTCTCGGAGGCGAGGAAGTTGTAGAGCGCGTTCAAAGTCTGGTTGCCGCCCGAGAGGTCGGTGCGGACGATGAGGAAGCCGGCCTGGTCGTTGAGCGAGTCGTTGTTCTGGCCGGCGAAGCGGGTCACGAGCGTGTGCTTCTCGTTGAGGTTGAAGTCGCCCTTGATGGTGTACTGCGTGTCGTCGAAGGGCTGGGGCAGGAACTGCACGGCCTCGTAGCCGAACGGTTCGAGGAAGGAGATCTTCTCCTGGTCGACGCCGGGGACGATGGAGTTGCCGCGCTCGCGCGTGCGCTCGATGGTGCCGAAGAAGAACGCCTTGTCGCGCCTGATCGGGCCGCCGATGCTGCCGCCGAACTGCTGCCGGCTGAAGGGCGGCTTGACGATGTCGCCGGGGTCGGGGAAGAGCGTCTCGTTGGCCTCGGCGAGCAGCGCCGGGGCGTTGGCGTTCAAAGCGTCGTCGCGGAAGAAGCCGAAGAGCGAGCCGTGCAGCTCGTTCGTCCCCGACTTCGAGACGACCGAGAGGAGCGCGCCGCCCGAGCGGCCGTTGGCGGCCGAGAAGCGCTGCGTGGAGAGGGCGAACTCCTGGATGCCCTCCATCGAGAAGTTCTGGAGGATGCCGCCGACGGCGTTGTCCTTGTTGTCGCCGCCGTCAATGGTGACGTTGAGGTTGCGGCCGGTCGAGCCGCCGACCGAGAAGGTGCCGACGCGCGACTTCGTCGGGTCGAACGAGGGCTGGAGGGTCGCGCCGGGGATCAGGATCGCCAGGCTGGCGAACGAGCGGCCGTTGACGGGCAGGTTCTCCAGCCGGCGCTGATCGACGACGCCCGAGACGTCCGTCTTCGTCGTCTCGACGAGCGCGCCCTCGCTCGTGACGTTGACGGTCTCGCCGATGCCGCCGACCTTCAGTTCGGCGTTGACGGTCGTGCGCTGGAGCACGTTGACCACCACGCCCTCCAGCACGTAGCGGGAGAAGCCTTGCGCCTCGACCTCGACCCGGTAGGTGCCGGGCACGAGCTGCGAGATCTCGAAGGTGCCGTCGCCGCTCGTCCTCACCTCGCGCGTGGCGTTGGTGCCCACGTTGACGGCGCGGACGACGGCGTCGGCGACCAGCTCGCCCTTCTCGTTCTGCACGGCGCCCGTGATGACGCCCGTGTTGGCCGTCTGCGCCAGCGCCGCCGTGGGGATGACCCACGACGCCGCCAGCACGAGAGTGGCGAGCGCGAACGAGAGCGCCTTTTTCACTTTACCGCTCTTCATCGGAAGACCTCCTCTTCGGGTTGAGAAATGGGTCGGTCGAAAGTTTTCGGCGCCGTCGCCGCCGCCCCGGGC
>JALZHT010000586.1 GCA_030860645.1 Acidobacteriota bacterium | reverse complement strand
AGCCAGCCGCCCGCGGGCGAGCGGCGCGCGCGGTAGGCCTGCCGGCGCGGCGGCTCCCGGAAGGAGTCGAAGTAGAGCGTGCCGTCGCGCGTGACGGCCGGCGCGTACTCGCTCGCCTCGGTGTTGACCGCGCCCTCGACGCGGCGGGCCTCGCCCCACGCGCCCGCGGCGTCGCGCTCGACGTACCAGATGTCGAAGTCACGTTTGGCGCGGCCGTCGGCGGGGCGCGACGAGGAGAAGAAGAGGCGGCGGCCGTCGGGCGAGACGGAGGGGTGGCTGTCGGGGTGCAGGCCGGAGAAGGGCGCGACGCGCGGCTCCGCCCAGCGCCCCCGCCGCAGCTCCGTGTAGACGACGGCGCTGAAGGACTGCCCGGCGCGGTCGTACTTCGTGAAGTAGAGCGTGCGCCCGTCGGGGCCGAACGAGGCGTTGCTCTCGTGGTCAACCGTCGAGACGACGCCCTCGGCGAAGAGCCGCGCCTCCGTCAACGGCGACGGCGAGGCGTAAGGGTGCGGCGCGCCCGCCGAGATTTTCACCCGCTGCGCGAACGAAGGGGGCGCAGCGAGGGCGGCGAGCAATAACAGGAGCTTGATTCGGTGTCGCATCATGAGGGATTTTAGATTTTTGATTTTTGATTTTTGATTGGCGATTGATAGTCGTCAGTCTTTTGTCTTTAACTGACGACTGATGACTAAATCAAAAATCGCAAATCCTTAGCCCGCGACCCAGCCGTACTGCGTGTTGGAGGGGCGCGCGCCCTCGGCGCGGTACTTCTCCTTGAGGCGCGAGACGTAGTCGGCGGGGATGGCCCGCATCTTGGCGCGCGCGTCCACGCCGTAGACGCGGGCGGAGTTGAGGCCGAGGATTTTCCGCTTGACCTCGGGCGTGAGCGGCTTGTAGTCGAAGCGCTGCGCCAGGTCTTCCGGCATTTGAAAGCGGCGGAACGCCTCGATCTGCCACTGCGGCGAGCCCCACCAGATCGAGTCCGTGCCCCACAGCACGTGATCCTCACCGAAGTCGCGGATCATCATCCCGAGCAGGTGCGCGCACAAAAGCGGCTGCGTGATGACGGTCATCCCGAAGGTCGTCCCCAAGTCCATGTAGACGTTCGTCATCTTCGGGTTCTTGCGCCGCGCCTCGCAGAGGTCGGAAACCCAGGGCACGTAGGTCTTCGTCTTGAAGCCGTCGGCGACGGCCTCGCGCACGTCGCCGACGCCGCGGAAGCCGGCGTGGTAGATGAGGAAGTTGAGGTCGGGGAAGTCGGCCGCGGCCTTCGGCACGTCGCGCGGGCTGCTGTGCTCCAAGTCCCAGCCGGGCAGGGGCAGCCCCTTGTGGACGCAGATGTTCTTGATGCCGACCTTGCGCGAATACTCGTAGGCCGGGTAGGCGATGCGTTCGTCGTCCATCCACCAGCCGACGCCGCCGTCCGTGAGCGGCTGGCCCGGGTAGCCCTTCCACGCCTCGACACGGAGGCGCTCGCGCTGGCGCTGCATCTCCTCCATGTTCTTCGCGCCGAGGTCGGGCGAGAAGAGGCCGTGGGCGATGATGCGGCGCGAGCGGGCGAGGCCGTTGATCTCGGCGCGCGTCTCGATCATCTCGGCCGGCGGCAGGACGTTCTGCGCGTCGTCCTTCGCCGGCAGCCCCGTGATGACGGCCATCACGGTGTCGCTGTCGAGGAACATCTCCTTGACGTAGTTGGCGAGGTAGAGGTCTGCCCAGCGGTGCTCGCGCCCCTTGAGCGCGAGGTTTCCCCAGGCCGCGCCCGCGTCGCGGTAGCGCAAGAGCGGCGGCGCCTCGATCCGCCGGCCCGCCGCGACGTGGTGCGTGTGGATGTCGAAGATGAATTCATTCTTCGGCCAGCGCTCGGCGTGGGCGGCCGGCTCGTAGAGTTCGGCGGCGTCCACGTCGAAGAAGTGGCCGAAGACGGAGTTCATCGCGGCGAAGGCGGCGGCCATCCCGCCCGCCGTCGAGAGGAACTGCCGGCGGCTCACGCCGAGCCGCCTGGCCGCGCCGTCGGCCAGTTCCGTCAGGCGGTGCTCGACGCGGCGCTGCTCCTCGGTCTGCGGCGGCGGGGCGAACTCCTCGTTCGAGATGATTTGCGTCGGGACGGGCAGAGAGAGGCCGCGGGCGGCGTCCGCGTCGCACTTGCGCACCCAGCGGCGGAGGCGTCGGCGCGCGTCCCGCGCCGGGGATTTTTTGCTCATCGCCGAGGCTCCTACTTCCCGACCCACCCCAGCCCGTCCGGCCCCTGCCCGGTGTCCACGCTGCCCGCGACTTCCATCTTGTCCAGGTCGACGCGGACGACCTTGCCGGGGCCGGGCTTGCCGACCGTGGTGACGGCGACGTAGGCGCGCCGCCCGTCGGGCGTAATCAAAATGCCGATGGGAACCTGGCCCGCGCCCCCCTCGCCCTGCGGCGGCTGGCTGATCTGGATGCGCTTGACCTCCTTGCGCGTCGCGGCGTCGAAGACGGTCAGCTCGCCGGTCGGCGGGCTGGAGACGAGCGCGTACTTGCCGTCGGGCGTGAACTTGACGCGGATGGGCATGCCGCCCGCCTTGAGCGTCTCTTTGACCTTGTTGGTCTCGGTGTCGATGATCGAGATGCCGCCGTCCTGGTTATGGCCGACCCACAGCTCGCGCCCGTCGGGCGAGATGTCAATGCCCTCGGGCTGCGGGCCGACGGCGATGTGCGCGACGTGCGGCGGCGGGCCGGGGATTTCCTGCCGCTTCTCCAATTCGATGACGGTCGCCGTGTTCGAGAGGATGTCGGCCGTGTAGACGACGGCGCGCTTCGGGTGCATGACGAGCATGTGCGTGATGTTCTGCCCCGTGCCGACGATGAGGTCTACTTTGTCGGCGGCCGGGTCGTAGCGCGCGACGGCGCGGGCCAGCTCGGCCGTGAAGTAGACCTTGCCGCCGCGCTCGGCGATGCCGTGCGGGCGCAGAAGCGGCCCGAGGTCAACGCGCTTCGTCTCCTTGCGCGAGGCGAGGTCAATGATTGAGAGGCTGTTGCCGGGCTTCTGGCCGCCGTAGTTGGTGACGTAGGCGGTGCGGCCGTCGGCGGAGGTGGCGACCTCGTGCGGCCCCTCGCCGGTGGGGACGCGGCCGACGACCTGCATCGTCGCCGGGTCAATGATGGCGAGCGTCGCCTCGGCCTTGTTGAGCACGAGCAGGTAGCTCGGCGCGGCCGTCTGCGCGCGCAGGCCGGCGGGGCCGGCGAGCAGCAGGAGGG
>JALZHT010000585.1 GCA_030860645.1 Acidobacteriota bacterium | reverse complement strand
AGCACCCGCACGGCCGTCACGCGCGCGGCCAGCGTCTCGCGGTAGGCGTCGGCGAGCAGGAGGCTCCGCGCCTCCATCTCCTCGAGCGCGCGCCGCTGCGCCGGCGTCAGCTCGGAGGCGAACCATGACAACTCGTCGGCCGTCACGCCGTCGGACGCGAGCCTTTCGCGCAGCCGCTTCTCCCAGCGCCCGCGGTAGAGGACGACGGAGAGCGCGGCCAGCAGCCCGACGAGCGAGCCGATGCCGAGCGAGGTGAGCGCGAACAGCATCTGCTCGCCGACGTTCTCGGCCGCCGCGAAGTATTGATAAAGGAAGTAGGCGGGCAGCGGCAGGGCGCACACCGCGAAGGCGAGCCACGGCAGCCACCGCAGGAGCCTCGCCGTCAGCCGCTCGCCGGCCGACATCTTACCGGGTTGACCTTGTGCCATGCGCGTCAAATGGATTTTAGATTTGCGATTTTAGATTTGCGATTAGAGACAGAAGCCTCGTTCGCTCTCCCAATCGCAAATCTAAAATCAAAAAATAAAAATCCCTCCCGTGCGGGCGGGGCGGTTGAAGGGCTATAATAGCAGAGCCGTTTATCTCCGTGGCGGAGGACTTCCGGGGAGCGATGAAAATGCTCGGTGGAAAGGTGGCGGCGGCCCTGACTCTCGCGCTCGTCTGCGCGGGCGGCGTCGCGCGGGCGCAGGGGCAGGGGCCGCGGGAGGGGTCTGCGGACGGGCGCGTCGGCGGTCGGCGCGAGGTGCGCACCGTGACCATCCCGGTCACGCTCCGCCTGCCGGAGCGGCCGGCGCAGTCCGAGTTGCAGTACCTCGGCAACTTGGAGGTGTTCGAGGACGGCGAGCGGCAGGAGATTCTCTCGACCCGCGGCGCGCCTCGCTCGCCGATGACGCTCGCCGTGCTCATCCAGGACGACCTCGTCTCGTCGGTCGCCAACGAGATCAAAGGCATCGCGAAGTTCATCCGCGGACTGCCGCCCGGCTCGCGCGTGATGGTCGGCTACCTGCGCGGCGGCTCGCTCCAGGTGCGGCAGAAGTTCACGGGCGACCTGGAGCGGGCGGCCAAGTCGCTGCGCATCCCGGCCTCCTCAACCGGCGTCGCGCCCTACAACCCTTTCACGCTGACGCGCGACGCGCTCCGCCGCTTTGAGGCGCAGCCCGTGGGCCGGCGCGCGGTGCTGCTCGTGAGCGACGGCGTCGACACTTCGCGCGGCATCGAGAGTTCCACGCCGGGCAACAGCCTCGACCTCGAACGGGCCATCAGCGAGGCGCAGCGGCGCAGCGTCGCCGTCTACTCCATCTACGCGCCGACGGTCTGGGGCAACAGCCATCTGCTCGCCGGCAACGGCCAGGGCTCGCTCAACCGGCTCTCGGAAGAGACGGGCGGCCGCGCCTTCTTCCAGGGCCTGGGCGCGCCGACCAGCTTCGACAACTACCTGGAAGACATCAACACGCTGCTGTCGAGACAGTTCGCGCTCACCTACCTCTCGACGCACCCGGAGAAGGGCTTCCACCGCGTCCGCGTCGTCGCCGAAGTCTCGGAGGGCGAGATTTACCACCCGAGCGGCTACACGCGGTAGGGAATGCACGAGGCGCAAGCCCGGCCGTGAGGGAGGGCGCTTTCAAGGAAGGCAAAAGTAAGGAGGACGAGGGCCGGGCTGGCCCCCATCCTCCTTTTGCTTTTGGCCTTCCTTGAAGGCCCCTCTTTCACGGCCGGGCTTGCGCCTTTAGCCTGTCACCTCGCTCCCCACCTGTCTCCCGCGGCGGCCGTCCAGCGCCCCGGCGAGGGCGCCATCTGGCTCGCGATCTCGCGCAGGGCTTCGAGGTGGTTGTGTGTGAACACGAACTCGGCCGCCCCGACGCGGGCCGCGACTTTGCGCGCGCGCGTGAGCTTGACCACATCCGCGTAAGAGAGCGACACGCGCGCGGCCTGGGCCGCGCCCTGCGACCTGAAGCTGACGTTGCGGCCCGCGGCCAGCGGCTGCCCGTCGTAGACGAAGGCGAGGCCCTGCCCGGCGTCGAGCCTCAAGGCCGGCGACAGGGAGAAGAGAACCAGGTCGAGCGTCGGGGCCGCCGGCCGTCGCGGGTCTATGTGAACGAAGGAGGCCCCCATGTAGAGGGCGGCGGCCCCGCGGCCGAGCGCCTGCGGGTGTTCGAGTGTGGTGCGCGCGCCGGCGCGGTCGATGCTCGTGACGATGCGGCCGTTATGCTTGTAGGGAGACGGCGGGGCCTTCGGGCAGAGTTTCTTCTGCGCGGAGGCGGCCGGGGCGAGGGCGCACAGGAGGATGGCGGAAAGAATCAGTCGGGAACAGGGTCGCATGGGGGTTCCTCTCGGAGTTGAGCTTGAGGAGAGCTGTGTTGATGACGAGGTCGCGCGGGGCAGGGGAGCGCCCGGGCATTGGCCGACGGGCCGGGACTTGAGTTGCTGACCTCAGTCGCTTGGGCATTTCGTTGCTTGAAGGGTACGGCGCGAAGGGTCGAACCGGGAGCGCCCGCCGGCGTCCTGCGGGGGGCCGCCGGGAGGCGGGAGTGAGACTAGCATCAAACGCGAAATATTTCCAGAACCATTTCGTGACGCGCGAGACCCCGGCGCTTCAAAGGCGGCCGCCCTTTAAAAACTACTTGCGACAGGGAGGTGGATGGCTGCGGGAGAGACGGCCGAGTCCGCAGGCGGACGGGCCGGACAGGGCAAGGGCGCTCCCTTTCACGGAAGCGCCCTTCGACTATAAACCAGAAGCCCGGACGAATGCCATTGCAAAATTGTTGTAATCAGATTGCGGCGAAAGGAGGTGCCGGGGATAGGTTTTAGGTGCCGGGGAAAGTCAAATGCTTTGACCTGGCACCTGAAACCTACCCCCGGCACCCTCTTAAAACTTGACGCGGTAGCGGGCCGTGACGCTGCGGCCGGGGCCGTCGACGCCCCAGCCGGGGGCGCGGTAGCTCTTGTCGCCGATGTTCTCGAAGTCGAGGGTGATCTCGCTGCCCTCGCCGAAGCGGAGGCCGCCGCGGAGGTTGAAGAGGCCGTAGCCGGGGATGGCCGTAAACAGCGGGGCCGAGTTGACGCCGACGCCGAGCACGCGGTCTTGCACCTGCGCGAGCGTCTCGCCGGTCGCGACCAAAAGGCCGCCGGGCGAGCCGCACTGGCCCGTGTTCCCCGGCGTCGTCAGCCCGCGCACGCAGGCCCCGCGGCGGAAGAAGTTCTGGATGTTGGCGCGCGAGCGCGACGCGCC
>JALZHT010000584.1 GCA_030860645.1 Acidobacteriota bacterium | reverse complement strand
GGCGCGCCCGCCCGCTCAGGTTGATTTCTGAGGCTCTTCATCCTCGAACACGGCCTCGTCCACGACGAGCGCCGGGATGTCGTTGACCACGGGGTAGACGCGGCGGCATTCGAGGCACTTGATGCCGCTCGCGTCCTCCTTCAGCACCACCTTGCCCCGGCACGCCGGGCAGATCACCCTGAACTCCTCGATGAAATCTGGCGTGATAGCCAACGTCTCTCCTCCTCCCCGAAGCGGCCAAGATAACAAAAGAAGTTTCGAGTTGCGAGTTAAGGGATTTTAGATTTTGGATTTTTGATTTTGGATTGGCGATTGAAAGAGCAGGCCCGGGTTTCGCCTTCCAGTCAAAAATCAAAAATCGCAAATCTAAAATCCCCTATTTCCGCCTTTCCAGTCTGACCGGCACGCCGCCCTTGCCGGGGCGGAGGGTGATGCGGGGCTGCGTCTCGACGCGCCGGCCGGGCAGGAGGCGGACGCGCCAGCGGCGCGCGAGCGCGGCGAGGATGAGCGTGGCTTCCGTCCAGGCGAAGCCCTCGCCGATGCAGCGGCGGACGCCGCCGCCGAAGGGGAAGTAGGAGAACTGCGGCCGGGCGGCTTTGGCCCCCGGCGTGAAGCGCTCGGGGTCGAAGCGCTCCGGGTCGGGGAAGTGGCGCGGGTCGCGGTGGCAGACGTACTGGCTGGCGAGGACGAGCGAGCCGCGCGGGATGTGGTAGCCGGCCGCCTCGTGGTCGGCAATCGCCAGCCGCCCGAGCGTCCACGCCGGCGGGAAGAGGCGCATCGTCTCGGCGACGATCATATCCGTGTAGCGCAGGGCGGGCGCGTCCTCCGCCGAAGGCGCGCGGCCTTCGGCGAGCGCCGCGTCTAATTCTTCGTGCAGACGCCGCTCGACCTCGGGGTGTTGCGCGAGCATGTACCAGGCCCACGAGAGCAGGTTGGCCGTCGTCTCGTGGCCGGCGAGGAAGAGCGTCATCACCTCGTCGCGCAGTTGCTCGTTGGTCATCCCCGTTTGGTCGCCCTCCTCGTCGACGGCGAGCAGGAGCATCGAGAGCAGGTCGCCGCGGTCGGCGCCGCCGCGCCGGCGGTCTTCGATGATGCGGTAGATGACGGAGTCGAGGCGCGCGCGGGCGCGGCGGAAGCGGCGCGAGGCCGGGAGCGGGAGGTGTTCGAGCAGCTCCGAGTAGGGGAGCATCAGGTAGCCGAACAGCTCCATCACCTCGGTCAGCGCCTCGCCGACCTCGTCGGCCTCCGACTCCACGTCGGCGTCGAAGAGCGTCTTGCCGACGACGGCGAGCGTCAGTCGCATCATCTCCTGCGCGATGTCGAGGGTCTGGCCGTCACGCCAGCGGCGGGACGCGCGCTCGGCGTACTCGACCATCGTCGCGCCGTAGGAGTTGACCCGCTGGCGGTGGAAGGCGGGCTGCGCGAGGCGGCGCTGGCGGCGGTGGAACTCGCCCTCGCTCGTCAAGAGTCCTTCGCCGAGCAGGCGCTTGGCGCGTTGCAGGGCGCGCCCCTTGTGGAAGCGGTCGTGGTGCGTGACGAGGAGGTCGCGGACGAGGTCGGGGTGGCTGAGGAGGAAGGCGCGCTGCGGCCCGATGCGGAACTGCGCCACGTCGCCGTGCTCGCGCGCGAGCCGCGTGAGGAAGGCGAGCGGGTCGCGCCGGAACGCCAGCATCTGCCCGCCCGGCCACAAAGTCTTCGGCCCCGGCGCTTCGAGCACGGTCGCCATCAATTCAACTCCTCGCAGAGCATTTCAAGGCCGGAGATTTAAACACAGAGACAAAGTAAGCATTTTAGATTTTAGATTTTTGATTTTTGATTGGAAGACGAGGGCGCCGCCGTGCTCCTTCAATCGCCAATCAAAAATCTAAAATCTAAACTTCCCCTCCGGGTCGGGTTTTAAATCCCACCGCCTTCATCCATTTTGGCCCCGCTAATGCTCCGTTCCAATCTCTGTTATTATACTTGCTGTCCGGGCCGGCGCACGACGAGGCGGCCGGCCCGGCGCGTCCCGAAGGAGAAGAGCTTGTCTTTAGAGTTTGCCGTCGAATACCCCTGTTCTTTGCGCGCGCGCTACGACGAGGAGCACCTGCGCGCGTGGGGCCGCCTGGGCAGCCTGCACACGCGTCTGACCACGGGCGAGCACCTCGCGCCCACCGAGGAGAAGGTGCGCTTCGTCGAGCGGGCCGCCGCCGAGATTGAGCGGATGCAGGACGAGGTCGGCGTCTGCGCCGGCTGCCCGGCGCGGCTCCCGCAGGAGGCGGCCGGCGAGGGCGAACCCGTCGGCTGCCTCGGGCGGATCACCTACCCCGTCGAGGCGCAGTTCGAGAAGTTCCTCGCCGACCGCGTGCAGCTCGCCGTCGACACCGTAGACGAGGAGCACCAGCCGCGACTGCTGCGCGTGCTCCTCGATTCGGACTCGCCCTTCGACGGCGAGGGCACGAAGTCTCTGCGCGCCGTCACCACGGCGAACGGCCTGCGCTTCTTCGAGCTGCGCCTGCCGATCAAGCTCGCGCGCCAGGGCGCGCACCTGACGACCGACCACCTCTTCGACGCCCTCGCCGGCTTCACCTCCGACGACGCCGCGCGCACCACCTACACGCGTGAACTCCCGCCCTCGGCCGCGGCCGACTACCAGGAGTTCCTCGACCTCGTCCTACGCCACGACCTCTCCGACTCCGAGCGCGAGCGCGTCCGCGCACGCAGCCGCAACTACCAGCAGTTCCTCCGCCTCCTCGCCGCCCTCGAACTCGCCGAATCACTCCGCACGCGAGTCTTAATGGATTAAGCAGTCCCGGCCGGACGTGGCCCCGTCGCTAGACCCGTAGGGGCAGGCCTTGCCCCTGCGCTTATCACAGGCGTACTGCGCGGAGGCTACCGTCTACTGCTGCTCGTTCTTCTCTTCGTCTAACTGGCGCAGCGTGTCTAAAAGCAGGTTGGTGTTGCTGAGGGCCTGGATGGTGACGGGGAACTCGGCGGCGGACTTCTCGAAGTCGAAGGAGCCGGCGGTGATTTCGACGAGGAGGCGGAAGGCCAGCTCGCCCTGGGCGTCGCGGCACTCGGCCCCGACGATGCGCCCCTCGTTGAAGAGGACGCGGCCGCGGCGGTCGGGGGCTTCGAGTTCGAGCGCGCCGGTCAGGCGCGAGTTCTCGATGACCTGGACGGCGTCGAAGATGCTCACCGCGGCGAGGTCGCCCGCGAACGTGACCAGTTTTTTGTCCGGCTGCGGCGGGGCGGGGG
>JALZHT010000583.1 GCA_030860645.1 Acidobacteriota bacterium | reverse complement strand
GGCCATCGGCGCGCACCGCAGCAACGTCGGCGGCGGCACGGGCGGCGACCGCACCATCCGCGGCCGCATCCTCAGCCCCACGGGCAAGCTCCCCGACACGCGCGTCCGCGTTCAGCTCGACAGCACCAACACCACCGGGAACTCGACGACGGCCGACGAGGACGGCAACTTCTACTTCAGCAACCTCGAAGTCGGCTCCTACACCATCACCGTCGACGCCGGCAAGGACTACGAGGTCGCGCGCGAGCCGATCTACATCACCACGCAGATGACCTCGAACCCGGTCATCTACCTCCGGCTCAAGCCCGAAGCCAACCCGGCGCTCGCCGGCGTCCCGCAGCCGGCCGCCGCCCTCTACATCAGGGGCGTCGAGGCGGCCCGCCGGAACGAGCACGAGAAGGCCATCGGCCACTTCCAGGAGGCCGTCGCGCAGCACCCCGCGTTCGGCCTCGCGCACCGCGACCTCGGCGCGCTCTACCTGCGCGCCAACCAGCTCGACAAGGCCGCCGAGTCGCTCAAGGCCGCGGTCAAGGCGCTGCCCGACGACGCCGAGGCGCGCCGCGACTACGGCATCGTCCTGCTGGAGAAGAAGGAGTTCGGCGCGGCCGAAGAGAACCTGCGCGCGGCGCTCAAGGCGATGAACGAGTCGGCCCCCGTGCACATGTACCTGGGCGTGGCGCTGATGCGCCAGCGCAAGCTCGACGCCGCCGAGGAGGAGTTGAAGCAGGCCGTCAAGCTCGGCGGCGAGCGGATGGGGCGCGCCCACTACTACCTCGGCGGCATCCACTGGGCGAAGGGCGAGTACAAGCGCGCGGCCGACGAGCTGGAGACCTACCTCAAGCTGACGCCGAAGGCTCCGGACGCCGAGCAGGTCAGGGCGTCGGTCAAGCAGTTGCGCGCCAAGCAGTGAGTCCGCCCGCACCGGCGCGGACAACAGCGCCGCGCGGCCGGGCATCTGAAGTCAGTCCGAACAGGCGGCGCTGTGGCCCTCCTCTTCGAAGCACGCGGGGCGGCCGCCCGAGGAGTTTTAAATCTATGCGACGTGTGAGAATGCTTGTGACCGTAGCCCTCGCGCTCGCCGGCGCGGCGGCGGCCGCCCGCGCGCAGGAGCCCTACCTGGGCGGCAACGACGAGTACACGCTCGAACTGCCCTCGCAGGCGTGGAAGGCCAGCCCGCGCTCGGACGGCGTGCACCAGCACACGGAGTTCATCAACAACGGCGACCGCGCCGACGGCTACCTGCGGGTGCGCAAGGAGGTGCTCGACCCGAACACCTCCTTGCAAGAGGCCGCGCGCCGCGAGGCCGACCTCAAGCTCCGCTACCTGTCCGGCTTCGTCGGCGGCAAGGAGGAGCGCTTCGCGGGAAGCCTGAGCGGCATCGTTTACGCCTACGAGTACACGAGCGCGGGCAAGCCGATGGCCGGCCGCATCTACTTCCTCCGGGCCGACGACCGCACCGTCTACCTGCTCCACTTCACCGGCCGCAGCGAGCGCCTGCTCCGCATCCGCAACCAGACGGACGCCATCGCCCGCAGCTTCAAACTGAAACAGTAGAAGGAAACGGTGGACGCGGGGCGATGGGCGATGGACTGAAAGCAATTCGTCTTCAGTCCATCGCCCATCGCCCCGCGTCCACCGTTTGTACCTTATGTCTCTCAAGCTCGCGCCCGGCCTCTCCATCGGCAAGTCGCGGATCGACGGCCGGGGCTGCTTCGCCACGCGGTTCTTCCCGAAGGGGCGGAAGATCGCCGAGTACGCCGGCGAGCTGATCTCGCGCGGCGAGGTCGCGCGCCGCGTCCGCACGCGCCGCAAGCACCGCATCTGCGCGCTCAACTACTACTGGAGCCTCGACGGCGCGCGCGGCGGCAACGGCACCCACTACATCAACCACTCCTGCGAGCCGAACAGCTACATGCGGATCACCCGCGGCCACCTCCTCTTCATGGCGCTGCGCGACATCCGCCCCGGCGAGGAGATCACCTGCGACTACATCTCCACCCACCACCCCGACGACTACCGCTGCCGCTGCCAGTCGCCCAACTGCCGCGGGACGATCAACAGGAAGTAGTTTCGGGTTTCGAGTGGAAGACGATTTTTGATTTGCGATTTTTGATTTGCGATTTGAAGGCGACGGCCGCCCGACGCTTCTGCCAATCGCAAATCAAAAATCAAAAATCAAAAATGCCTTAACTTTTTTAGAGTCTGGGGAGCGTGAAGCTGAACTTCGAGCCGCGGCCGGGTTCGGATTCGAGGGCGACCTGCCCGCCGTGCTGCTCGACGACCTGGCGGACGAAGGAGAGGCCGAGGCCGGTGGACTCTTCTTCTTTAATTCTTCCGTCGCGCGCCACGCGGTAGAACTTCTCCCAGACGCGGGGCTGGTCTTCGGGCGGGATGCCGTAGCCGCGGTCTTCGACCGTGAGGCGCACGGCGTCGGCTTCGAGCGCCGTCGAGAGCGTGACGGTGGTGCGCTCGGGGCTGTACTTGATGGCGTTGTCGACGAGGTTCGAGACGGCCTGCGTGATGAGGGCGCGGTCGGCCGCGACGGGCGGGAGCCGCTGGCCGTCGCGCCCTTCGAGCCGGATGCGCTTGCGCCGGGCCGCCGAGTGGAAGTTCGCCACGGCCTCGCGCACGAGGTCGTCGAGCATGAGCGGGGCCATCGAGACCTCCTGCCGGTCTTTCTGTTCGAGCCGGGCGACCGAGAGGAAGGTGCTGATCATGCGGGCGAGGCGCTGCGACTCGGCGTGGATGATCGAGAGGAACTCGCGCGACTCGGCCGGCACCCCCTCGTCGGCCATCAGCAGCTCGGCGAAGCCGTTGATGCTCGTGATCGGCGTGCGCAGCTCGTGCGACATGAGCGACAACATGTCGCTCTTCAGCTTCTCGTACTCCTTCACGCGCGTCACGTCGCGCACCGTGACCGACAGGCAGAGCGGCGCGGCCTGGGCGGCTTCGTCCCGCGCAGTTTGTTCGCCGGCCTCCGCGCCCCCGACCACTTCGATGCGCAGCGCGAGCGTCTGTTCGCGGTCGAGGAAGGTCAGCTCACGCTCGTACGCCTGACCCGTCTGGAGGACGCGGCGGACGGCGATGGCCGGCTCGTCGAAGACGCCGGTGCGGAAGCGCGCGAGCAGCCCGAAGAGGTCGAGGGCGCGGCACTCCGCCGCGCTCACGCGCGCGGCTTCGAGCATCGCCGGGTTGACGCAGGCCAGCGTGCCGTCGAGGTAGGCGACGGCGTGCGCGTCCGTGGCC
>JALZHT010000582.1 GCA_030860645.1 Acidobacteriota bacterium | reverse complement strand
ACGCGCCGCGCGCGAAGCTCTCCAGCGCCGCCTCGGTCGCCGCCCACGCCTCGCGCCACAGCGGCTCATAGTCGTCCGTCCGCGTCAGCACGCGCTCGACTTCGGGGAGGACGAGTTCGTAGGCGCGCGCCTCGTCTGCCACCTCACCGCCCGCGAGGTGGCGGGCGAGCGGCGAGCCGACGCCTTCGCCCGCCAGCGGGTCGTCGCCGCCCTGAATGCAGATGTTGGCGCGGACGGCCCGCGGGGTGGTGAACTCGGAGAAGTCGCCGGCCTCGGCGGCCGGGACGAGGAGGTCTCTGAATCCGGCGGCGCGCGGGCCGGCGAGCACCGTCCAGACGGAGAGCACGCCGTCGGTGTCGAAGTGGTTGTTGGTGACTAAGGCGACGCCCCGCGTCAGCTCGCCGCGGCGGGGCGAGGCGACGAGGTTGAGCGCGATCTCGGTCGAGGTGTCGGCGCGCAGTTCCGCGGGCGTCTCGTTGCCCTGCCAGTGCGTGAGGTGGATGGAGTTGGGGACGAGGCCGTCAACGGAGAGCTTCGGCACGTCGGCCAGCCCGTCGTGGTAAAACTCGAAGCGCATCGGGAACTCCTTCGATTGCGGATTGTAGACGAAAAAGTTTCGGGTTTCGAGCTGAAGGAATTTTTGATTTCAGATTTTTGATTGGCGGTTGCAGAAGGCGGCGGCGCTCTCTCCAATCTAAAATCAAAAATCTGAAATCAAAAATTCCTTCATTCGTTGACGCCCTTGATCTTGATGTGGGGGCTGAGGCGGGTGACGACCATGCCCTCGCACACGTCGGTGCGGCAGGCGAGGGCGGGGCGGGTCGCGTCGGCGGGCTGCCCGGCGTCCCTGTACCAGACCTGGCAGTTGGTGCAGTCGCCGTTCCAGCAGAAGTCGCCGTAGGAGATGGTTTCGAGCGAGAGGTACTGGAAGCAGCGCAGCAGGCGGTTCTTCTCGGGCACCTCGACGCGGCGGCCGAGCACCTCAATCATCACCAGCCGGTCGTACGGGTCTAACAGGTCGCTCTCGGGCACGGGCTTCTCGGAGACCTCGGGCGGGTCAAGCTCGGCGAACTTTGGGAGAGGCGTCGAGTATAACGGAAACGGCGGCGGGCGGCGAGCGGCCTCCGCGGGCGGCCCCCGCGGCCCGGGTCGGGGTTGACACGGCACATAAATCGTCTCCAAAATGAGCGCGCTCAGGCGACGCGCGCTCGCGTTCGACCTGAGCGTGCGGGAGGAAAAGGTCTCCCGCATCTTTTGAAAGCGACCGTGTCGTCTAGCAAAAAAGGATAAGCGAGTCTAACTCGGCTAGGGGGTCGGCCGGCCGGGGCCATGCGGCCTAGACCCGCGGGGTCGGCCCCCCTGCCCGGTTAGACTCGCGAAGGGTGAGCGATGACGTAAGCACAATCAAGACAGCACGCCCACGATCTCGGTTTGAAGAGGGGTGACAGCTCTTTGCGAGTCTAACCGGGAGAGGGGCGAACAATGACCGAAGAGCTTAAGGATGATCGAACCGGCGGTCATAAAGTATTGGATTGTCAGGGGGGCCTCGCCGACCGGGCGCCGCAGCTTCTCCAGCTTTATCATCAGTTACATCTGCTCGACGAGTATCGGAAGGAAAAGGACGCGAGGCGGCGCAGGGAGAACCGGGAGCAGATTTTCAACCTCGCCAAGAATGGTGTCGTCACGTCCGTCTGCATCGTCGTGCTAGGGTACGCCGTCTTCTCCGCCTGCAACCTGCTCCTCGATCCGCAAGCCCCGCCCAAAACGCAAGAGATTGCCAAAGATTTTCTGCTGGCCGTGGCCGGCGCTGTGACCGGATACCTGTTCGGTAAAAGCGCGGGGGCCAGGGAGTGAGCGCGCCCGCCGGCGCGCACCCGAACCGGCTGCTTCTCAATCCTCGCGGGGCTGCGCTACACTAGCGGCGCACAAATAAGGAGGGACGAGAACGTGGGACTGGTGATGTACGTCAAGCCGGGCTGCCCTTACTGCCAGCAGGCCCGCGACCACTACCTCGCGCAGGGCGTCGAGTGGACGGAGTACGACGCGCAGAACGACCGCGCGCGCCGCAAAGAGATGTTCGCCTACTCGGGCGGCGACCCGACCGTGCCCTGCCTCGTCGAAGACGGCAAGTACGTCCAGTCGGGCTGGGGCGACCCGCCGCGCGGTTGAACGGTGCACGACTGAGGCCGGCCGTGAGCCGGCGAGAAAATTTTAGATTTTTGATTTGCGATTTTTGATTCGGCCGTCGGCCCTCGGTTGTCAGTTAAAGACAAAAACTGACGGCCGACGGCGGACAACTTCCAATCGCAAATCAAAAATCTAAAATCGAAAATTCCTTCATGGTCGGCAGGACGCTTCTTAACTACCGCATCTTGGAGAAGCTCGGCGCTGGCGGGCAGGGCACGGTCTACAAGGCGACCGACGAGAGGCTGGGCCGGCCCGTCGTCATCAAAGTCCTCTCGCCCGAGCTGACCGCGCGCGAGGTCAACCTCAAGCGCTTCGAGCGCGAGGCGCAGCTCGCCTCCTCCCTCGACCACCCGAACATCTGCACCATCTACGGGCTGCACGAAGAGGACGGCGTCCACTTCATCGCCATGCAGTACATTGAGGGGCGCAACGTCCGCCAGCTCGTCAACGGCCGCCCGCTCCGGCTCGACAGCGCCCTCTCCATCGCCTTCCAGGTCGCCGACGCGCTCACGGCCGCGCACTCCAAAGGCGTCATCCACCGCGACATCAAGGCCGGCAACGTGATGGTCACGGACGCGGGGCTGGCGAAAGTCCTGGACTTCGGCCTCGCCAAGCTGCTCGACGAGGGGCGCAAGGGCGGCGACGTGCACCTGACCGAGCTGGGCGTCCCCTACGGGACGGCGACCTACGCCGCGCCCGAGCAGGCCACGGGCCAGAAGGTTGACCACCGCGCCGACATCTTCTCGACCGGCGTCCTGCTCTACGAGATGCTCTCGGGCACCTGGCCCTTCCGCGGGCAGTCGACCGTCGAGGTGCGCTACGCCGTCCTGCACGACACGCCGCAGCCCATCAACGAGGTGCGCGACGACAACCCGCCGCCGGGCCTCCAGCAGATACTCGACCGCGCGCTCGCCAAGCGCCCGGAGGAACGCTACCAGCGGATGAGCGAGATGCGCGACGACCTGCGCGCCGTGATGCGCGAGGCCGCGGCCGCCTCCGGCGGGGACGCCCAGGCGGGAGGCCCGCCCGGCGACGTGGTGCCCATCGCCGTCCCGCGCCACCAGTC
>JALZHT010000581.1 GCA_030860645.1 Acidobacteriota bacterium | reverse complement strand
ACAGGCGTTGATCTGCTCGTCGGCCCGCGCCACGGCCCGCGCGCCGCCCGAGCCGTAAAGGTTCGGCTCGACCCAGATGGAGAAGAACTGCGCGTCGAGCCCGCCCTCGCGCATCCTTTCGGCGTCGAGGTGCGTGTCCGTGCGGCGGACGTTGATGTCCGCGCCCTCGTCCAACATGAACTGCACGGTGTCGGCGTGCATGTCAATGGTGACGGGGCGGCGGGCGGGCGGGCCTCCGGCCTGCGAACCGGCGGCCGGGGCCGGCGTGGCCGCGCCGGGCGTTTGCTTGTTCTCAGTCATGCGGCAACCTGCGAGCGCCGCGCAGACGGCTGCGGCGGCGAGCGCCACGGCGCAGAACTTTGCACGACGCCTCATCTCTGGCGAAGACCTTCTGGAGTTCGTGTCGCTTTCCCAATTTCTGAAGACGTGGGCGATTCTGCCTGAGGGGCTATAACCTTGCCAAGCGGCTCGGGTTTAAGGTATGTTCGTTGCCTGTATAATCCGTCACCGAACAAGCCCGGGGAGAGCGAATTTAAGTCCGCTTTGATTCCGTACTTGCACCCAGCGACAGGCTCATACAGCCCCCTCGACTCAGACGCGCGTCGCAATGTACACCCCATCATTAGGAGCCGAAGAAATGTTTAATGATGACCCGAGGAAGAAGGACGTGAAGACGCCGACCATCGCCCCGGAGGTCTGGAAGGACGGCGAGTTCATCCGCTGGGACGACGCGCGCGTCCACGTCATGTCGCACGTGCTCCACTACGGTTCGAGCGTCTTCGAGGGCATCCGCTGCTACAAGACGAAGCGCGGGCCGGCCGTCTTCCGCCTGCGCGAGCACATGCAGCGGCTCCTCAACTCGGCCAAGATTTACCGGATGGAGCACCGCTGGGCGCTCGACCAGTTGTGCGCCGGGGCCGTCTCGCTCGTCGCGCGCAGCGGCCTTGAGCAGTGCTACCTGCGCCCCATCATGTTCCGCAACCTGGACGAAGAGCACCCGGCCTTCGGCGTCAACCCGTTCCCGAACCCGATGTCGTGCTACATCGGCGCGTGGGACTGGGGCAAGTACCTCGGCGAGGCGGCCATCGAGCAGGGCGTGGACGTGTGCGTCTCGTCGTGGAACCGGCTCACGCCGAACTCGATGCCGGCGATGGCGAAGGCCGGCGCCAACTACATGAACTCGCAGCTCATCAAGATGGAGGCCATCGTCAACGGCTACGCCGAGGGCATCGCGCTCGACGACCGCGGCTACGTCTCCGAAGGCTCGGGCGAGAACCTCTTCCTCGTCCACGACGGCAAGGTCATCACGCCGCCGCTCGCCTCCTCGATTTTGCCCGGCATCACGCGCGACAGCGTCATCGAAATCTGCCGCGAGCTGGAAATCCCGCTCGTCGAGTCGGCCATCCAGCGCGCCGCGCTCTACGTCGCCGACGAAATCTTCTTCACGGGGACGGCCGCCGAGGTGACGCCCATCCGCTCGGTCGACCGCATCCCGGTCGGCGAGGGCCGGCGCGGCCCCATCACGGCGCGCGTCCAGCAGGTCTTCTTCGAGATCACGTCGGGCGAGCGCCGGCCGCCGGGCGAGTGGCTGACCTACGTCCGCGAGCAGAAGCCGGTCGAGGGCAACGGCTTCAACGCCGCGCAGAGCCGCGAGGCCACGAAGGCCGCCTCGCAGTCCACGGCCGACGCGCGCGACGCCATCCACGTCACGCTGACGGAGTAGAAAAAGCCGTGAATCGTGAATCGTGAATCGAAGAAACCCGCTGAGGGCCGCCCCGGCTTGGACTGAGCAAGTCGGGGCGGCCCTCGACGCGTCTTGACGATTGACGATTCACGGCTTTTTCGATGTTGACCGGAGAGAAAGCGGGCGGCTAGAATGCTAGTGGTGCCGCCGGGCCTAATCTTCCGCCGGCGCTCCCGCCGAAATTGCCCCTCTGAAGCGGCGTCCTCGATTCGACACCGAGAACCTGAAATCGCGGGCCGCGTCTCCTTCATCCGCCACCTCGAATCTCGAACTTCGCATCAGAAGACACTTTTTCGCGCCCGGCCGCACCTTTCGCAGAGGCTTTAGACCCCGCCCATGCCAGTCAAAATAGACGACCTGTTGCGCGCCGCCACGCAGTTCGGCGCGTCCGACCTCCACGTCAAGGCCGGCACGCAGCCCTACATGCGCATCGGCGGCGAGCTGCGCCCCATCGCCGACGCGCCGCGACTTACCCAGGAGGACACGCTCGACATGGCCTTCTCGATGATGTCGAACCGGCAGAAGCAGCGCTTCAAGGAGGTGAACGAGGCCGACATCGCCTACGGCGTCTCGGGCCTCGGCCGCTTCCGCGCCAACGTCTTCCAGCAGCGCGGCTCGGTCGGGATGGTCTTGCGCGTCATCCCCGACAAGGTGCGCTCGCTCACGGAGCTGGGCCTGCCGCCCGTCATCGAGAAGATTTCCGACGAGCAGCGCGGCCTCATCCTCGTCACCGGCACCACCGGCTCGGGCAAGTCAACGACCCTGGCCGCCATGATTGACCACATCAACTCGACCCGCGGCGGCCACGTCATCACCATCGAAGACCCCATCGAGTTCCTCCACCGCGACAAGAAGTCCTTCGTCACGCAGCGCGAGGTGGACGTGGACACGCGCTCGTTCGCCGAGGCGCTGCGCGGCGCGCTCCGGCAGGACCCGGACGTGATCCTCGTCGGCGAGATGCGCGACCACGAGACCATCGAGACCGCCCTGACCGCCGCCGAGACCGGCCACCTCGTGCTCTCGACGCTGCACACGCTCGACGCCACCGAGACCATCCGCCGCATCGTCTCCTCCTTCGAGCCGCACCTGCAAAAGTCCGTCCGCATCCAGCTCGCCGGCATCCTCCGCGCCGTCGTCTCGCAGCGGCTCGTGCGCTCGGCCACCGGCTCGGGGCGCGTGCCGGCGGTCGAGGTGATGATCTCGACGGCGCTCATCCGCGACTACATCATCAACGAGGAGAAGACCTCGCAAGTCCGCGACGCCATCGCCGCCGGCACCTCGCAGTACGGGATGCAGACCTTCGACCAGTCGCTCTTCAACCTCCACGGGGCGGGCCTCATCACGATGGAGGAGGCGCTGCTCGGCGCGTCGAACCCGGACGAGTTCCGCCTCCGCCTCTCCGGCATCCGCTCGGCGGCCGACCAGGCCAAAGAGGACATGGAGCGCGTCACCTCCGTCAGCAGCAGCCCGCCGCCGCGCGAGAGGTAAGAAGGGGAAGAGGGTGCTGGGTGCTGGGT
>JALZHT010000050.1 GCA_030860645.1 Acidobacteriota bacterium | reverse complement strand
CGCGAAAGGCCCCGCGCCGGCATTACGTTCTAATCAAGAAATGCGCCCGTCCGCCCACGCCGTGCGCGCGGTGGGGGCACACGGCCGGCTACTCAACCGGCCGGTTTCGCTCTAGCCAATTGACGATAGCGGTTTCGAGGCGGCCGAATACGACATCGGCCGCGAAGTAGCCCCGCGCGAACCAAAGGGCGGCCATGCGCGTACGTTCGATTTCGTCCGGCCGATCAAACAGGTCGCCGATAATCCCGCCGAGTGCGCGCGGCGTCTCGGCGACGTGGTACACCTCCGGGTATTGCTCCAGGCCCTCAACGCCGGCCGGCGTGCTCACGAGGCACTTGCCGTGGCACAGAGCCTCAATCGTCTTCGTCTTGAGGCCCGTGCCGCAGGTCATCACGTTGATCGCAATCGGCGCGGCGCTATAACAGTCGCCCAGGTCTTCGACCACGCCGCGCGCCTCGACGCCGGGGGTGTCGCGGAATCGCTCGCCGGCTCTCCCCGCGATCACAAGCCTCGCCGCGGCGTGTCGCCTCCGGAGCTCGGGCAGTGCTTCGGCGACGAAGGCTTGCAGCCCGGCCACGTTCGCCTCGTTATCGGCACCTACAAAGAGGAGCGATTGGCCGTTGCCCGGCCCGGTATCAGTCACCTTCTGCGCATAGGGTACGAGGATGACCGGCCGCCGCGGGACGGTGCGCCGGATGACATCGAGCTCGTGCTCCTGGACGGACATGAGCAGGTCGGCCCGCCGCCACCCCTCTCGCTCCTCCGTTTCCGTCGTCGAGAACCAGGCGTACGGAACGCCCGCGGCGGCGTGCTTTTCCCGCCTGCCCGCAAAAATGTTATCGGCGTCGAGGATTCTACAGACACCGCTGGATGCGTCAATCAACGAGAGGCACCGCGACAAGAAGACGAACTGTGCGACGACAGCGTCGGCGTTAGCCGAGTTGCAGACACTTCTGACAAGCAGCGCGAAGCGCTCCGGGCACCAGTCGTCGAGTCGTTCGCTCTTCCGGAGTTCGAGGTCATCGTCCGAGGGGAAATACACGACGAGCTGATCGACCAGCCTGCTCATCTCGACGTAATCAACGTCCCGCTGCTGTCGGTCATGGAAGTGCACGACGTGCACGCCCCAGCCGCGCCGCTTCAGAAACTGAATCAATTGCAGCAGGCGGGCGCTGTCACCCTGGAACGGCGGGAAAAAAGCCGCGTCGGTCGCCAGTACGATGCGCCGCATGTCGTCACCGCCCCCGCCGCGGCAGCCAGCGGCGAACGGCGTCGAGCATCACACGAGTGGAAATTGTGTCCATGCAATTGGGCGTGACTTCGCAGTTGGTGAGGTAACAACACCGACAGGGGAGCGGCGTCTCGATCTTTTCCCCCAGCCCGAACATCTCGATCTCCGCCGCGCTGGTCGGACCGAAGAAGGCGACCGCAGGCACGCGGCAGGCGAGCGCGAGATGCAACGCGAGCGAATCGCTCGTGACTACGACGTGGCACCGTCGCAGCACGTCCGCGAACTCCAGGAGGCTCCAGTCAGCCGGCGCGACGAACGTGCGAGGGCGGGCTGCCGCGCGCAGGATACGCGCATTACGCTCGCGCTCTGCCGGCCCCCCGAGCAAGACGACGGCGACACCGAGTTGGTCGTGCAAGGCTCTCACCAGCTCCACGGTCTGTTCTTCGCCCCACTTCTTAAACCTCCATCTGCCACCAGCCCCGGTGTTCACCCCGACGACGGCCGGGGACGTGTGCAGGCCGTGTCCCCGCCACCACTCGCGAGGGCGCGCGGACTTGTCTCCGGGTATGACAACGACGGGGCCGGCTATCGGCCCCGGCAGGCCCAGCATCTTATAGAGAATCGCCGGGTGACTCAACTTGTTCTCACGCTTCAATTCGTTCGCCCGGCGCAACCCACCTCGGGCCTGCGGGCGCAGCCGGCCCATGCCAAACCAGGGCTCCGTGTCGGCGGTGTAGCGCCGGCACCCGTCCGGCCCCAAGTACCCGCCCGATATCCTGGCCGCGGCAATGGTGGAGGTGAGACGGCACGATTCCACCTCGTCGTCGAGCGAAATAACCCAGGCGAACGACCGGTCGCCTAAGCCGCCCGCCGCCAGGTCTTCGATTGCTACGGCTTCATGTACGTCCGGGTGGTGCCGAATTAAATCAATCGCCTGCCGTGAGGTGATCCAGACCAATCGCATATCGGGGTGCCTGCGGCGCAGTCCTGGCAGAATTGACGTTGTTCGGACTACGTCGCCGAGTGCGGCGACCTTGATCACTGCAACGTCCACGGGGCCGCTCGCCGTAGTGTCGGTCATTTTGCAGGCGCGTCGTGGCTGCGGACGTGCGCGTCCGCAACTGCATGGTCTCGGATGCCCTGCCAAGCGCGCTTGGCGAGGCCATCAGCCAGCTCCAGATCGTCGAACATGAGGAGGTCGCCGCGCTTGAGCGGGTGGCGAACGATGGCGTCCTTAATCAGCCCGACCGGCATGTGGTCGGGATTCTCCGCCAGGCGTAGAACGCGGCCTCGCACGTCGAAGCTGCCGATGCCGTAGGGCAGGCAATCGCCGGGGCTCAGGTCACGCTTTGCCACCGCCCCCACACTGAACCGGGGACGCGCGGTGTTATCAAGCAGCACGCGGCGCTCGCGCACGAGGACACGGATTGAACGCATCGCTTCGAGGTGCGCGTAGATCGCGGGCCGCACAATCGCGTAGACCGGCCCGTCGCCACACTTGAGGTATTTCAACGCGGCCGCTTGCTCGGGGTCGTGGCGGGCCGCAACGAATATGCCGTGGGGGAGCGCTCGCGACAGCACGTAGTCGGAGACGGCTTCGCCCTCGCTGTCCGCCACTTCGGCGAGGGCCGCGGCCGCCTCGCTCACGCTGTCGAGCCGCGGGCCGACCATGCCTCCGGGCGGGATCGTCGCCCCGCACCCGTTAGCCACCAGCACCTGCTCTATATCGAGCTTGGTGCCGTCGGTGAATGAGGTCACCATGGGGAGGCTGATGCCCTGCTTTTCCGCCCAGTGCCGCATGGAATCAGGTGTCGGATCGGGGTCGAGAAAACCTTTCATGCTGACGTAGGCGAGCGGCGTAAATCCCATGCCCACCGCTTCGGCCTTCAGCGCGGCGAGGGAGCCTGGCTGGTCGCCTTCACATTCGGAGACGAGACCGCGCCCGGCGAAATAGCTGCCGACAGTCACGTGGAACTGCGAGTTAAGGGTGGCGACCGGCAGCCGCCGCTCAAGTGCCGACTCGATCACCTCCGCGGCATGCCAGACATCGCCGGAGCACTCCAGCACCACGTCACACTGCTCAAGGAACTCATCGCGGTCACGCGTGAGAAGCTCAGGCGACGGCACGCCGTCCTCGTGCCCCGGGGGGCGTCGCGTGAGGATGCTGGTGACGCGCAGGTCTGGGGTGCGCGCGGCGGCACGCGCGAAGAGTCCTGAGATGAAACCCGTGCCCACCACGCCCACCCGGATGGGGGGGCCGTTCGCGCCTGCGTTCGTAGGATTCACTAACGCCTCCATCAGAACGGGCCGGTGAAGCTGGCGTCCACCACGTCGAGCGGCGAATCCGGCCGGATGTCCGACCACGGATCGAATGACTCGCGCCCGACTGCCTCAAGCGCCGCAGCGACGATGTGAGTCCGCTGCGGGTAGTAAAAGTTCGCGAGCGCGCGTGCCGCGGGCGCGGGCGCGTCGGGCAGCGTGATGCGCCGTGGCGGCGCTTTCAGGCTGCCGAGCGCGGACTCGGCTACGCGGCAGATGATCTCGCCGGCAAAGCCTCCTGTACGCGTCCCTTGATCGCAGACGATCAGCCGCCCGGTGCGGCCGACCGATTCCAGGATCAACCCGGTGTCGAGCGGGGCAATGGTTCTCAGGTCAATGACCTCTGCGGAGACGCCCAGCCTCTCAAGTTCCAGCGACGCGCGGTAAGCCTCAAGCGTCATGTAGGACGAACCGACGATTGTGACGTCATGTCCGGGGCGCAGGACGGCGGGCACGCCGATAGGCGTCGAATAGTAGTGTTCCGGCACGGGGCCCGAAATGTCGTACAGCCATCGGTGCTCGATCACGATCACGGGGTCGTCGTCTTCGATGGCGGAAGTGAGCAGCCCCTTCGCGTCTCTGGGGGTCGCCGGAGCCACCACCTTCAGGCCCGGGACGTGCGCGTACCACGCGTGCAGACTTTGCGAATGCTGCGCGGATTGTCCCCAACCGCGGCCGATCACCATCCGCACGGTGACCGGCACGGACGCACGCTCGCCGAAGATGAAGCGCCACTTCGCGGCCTGGTTCACGATCTGATCTGTCGCGAGCAGCGCAAACTCAAGGCGTAAATGCGCGACGACGGGGCGCATTCCGCGCAGGGCAGCGCCGATAGCGACCCCCATCACTGCGGCCTCCGAGATCGGGATGTCGAACGTTCTGTCGGGCCCGTACTTCTCTTTCAGGCCGCGCGTAGACCCAAATACGGCAGCAGGATCGTCCACCCCAAGCCCGAGCAAACAGACGTTGGCATCACGCCCCATGGCCTGAGACATGGCCTCGTTCAGCGCGGCCGCGTAAGTGATGTGGCGTTCGTTCATTCCAATGCCTCGCAGACAATCCCTTAGACGCTCGGGCGGGCGACAGAAGGCTCGGGCAGCGGCGCCCCGCGCGCGTGCCGAAAAGCGTCTGCGATTTCGCCATCAACGGCCTGACGCCACGAGGCGATCTCGTCCTCAGTCATGACGCCGGAACTCGCGATTCGCGCGGCGGCAATGGGCAGCGGGTCGCGCGCCTTCCACGAGGCAATCTCCTCCGCACTGCGGTAGGGCAGGTGGTCATCGTTGCCCGGGCCGACGTGCTGAACGTAGCGGTAGGTCATACATTCGAGGAAGGCGGGGCCGTCGCCTCTGCGGAGTCGGGCGACCTCAGCGGCGGCGGCCTCGTAGACAATCTCGACATCCTGTCCGTCCACGCGCCCGGCACGCACCCCCGTCGCGCTCGCCAAGTCCACGATTCGGCGACCCGGCGGCTGCCGCGGCCCGAGCGGCGAGTAGATGGAATAGAGGTTATTCTCGCAAACGAATAACACCGGGAGGCGATGAACGGCCGCGAAGTTTAGGCTTTCATAGAAGACGCCCGCCTCGGTTGCGCCGTCGCCGAAGAAGACGGCGGTGACGGTGCTCTCGCCGCGAAGCTTGCTGGCGAACGCCGAACCGACCGCAATCGGGATCGTGCTGCCGACAATCGGGGTCGAGCCCATGAAGCCGGCGCTCTCGTCGAAGAGGTGTAGCGACCCGCCGCGGCCGCCCACACAGCCGTCGGCCTTGCCGTAGAGCTCGGATAGCAACGCGCGAAGTGAACCGCCTTTAGCCAGGTAATGAGCGTGATTGCGGTGGGCGCTGAAGCTGACATCGCCTGGCCCCAGCGCGGCCGCAACCCCTACGGCCACGGCCTCCTGGCCGATGCTGAAATAGGTGGGGCAACGCATCATCTGCTCGCCGTACGCCTCGCTGATGCGTTCCTCGATCATGCGAATGCGGACGAGCTGCTTGAAACGTTGGGCGACGTCAGTCATATCATCCTCGCGCTGGACGGTCTGAACGCTCCGTGCCGATGGGGGCGCGGAGCGGAACCCGGAGTTCCCGCCTGATACAACATCTCCGGCGACAAGCTAACCTGATGCGGCATTCGTGCAGTAGCGTGAGGCCGGGGTGGTCTCTCGGCTGGCGCGCCGCCAGAATGCCCAACTCAACATCATGCGTGCGCGCGCCCACTTCCCGGTCGCGACGGCCGAAAACAGCTCCCACAGAAGGCCGCACACGACGAAGGGGACGCTCCCGGGCCGGTATATCTTCGCGAACACCAGGCGGTTCCCCAGCATTTGGGAGTCGCGCAGGCTGCCGTAAAACTCGGCGGGCGTGTCGCTCGGCGCGGTATCACGATGGAAGACTTCGCTGGCCGGCGCGTAGGCGAGGCGGTAGCGCGCGGGCAGGTGCTGCGCCCACGCAATTTCCTCGAAGTACATGAAGAAGTGCAGCGGCATCAGCCCCGTTTCCTCCAGCACGTGCCTCGGGATGAGCATTGAGGCACCGAGCACGTAATCGAGGCGCCGCTCAACCTCGTCCTGCGGCGCGCGGCCGGTGCGCGGACGCCCGTAGCTAATCGGCTCGGCGGTGCCCCAGCGGAAGTTAAAGGCAGCACCCGCCTGCGCCTGGATGCGGTCGGGTTCGTCGAAATCGAGCACCGTGGAGCCACACATGCCCACGGACGGATCCCGGGCTGTCCGTTCGATGAGCCGTGTGAGTGCGTCCCTGCGTACCACGGTGTCGTTGTTGAGAATCCAAACGTAGTCGGGGGCGAGTGCCAGCGAGAGGCGCAAGCCGATATTGTATCCGGCGGCGCACCCGTCGTTACCGCCGTTCCGCACGATTACCAACTGCGCGTCCTCGCGGGGCAGCCGCGACGGCCGCCCTTCGAACCCGTCAACGATGTCGTAAGGGATTGGCTTCGGGACAGGCGGCCAGTGCAACTCACGAATGGCGGGAGGTGAGTCGGGCAGGGCGTCCAACATACCCTCTGCCCAAGCCACCAGATGAGCGACGGAGCCGTCCGGTGAGTTGTTGTCGCACCAGATTACGCGGAAGTGCCGGTGATCCTGTCTGAAGATGCTCTCCAGACAGGTGATGCTGACCGCCCACTGGCACCAATTCAGTTGGACGATGCAGCAGGACCGGTGGGCAATCCCGGCGTGAGAGTCAAACATGGCGCATTGTCAACGTGACGCCCGGAAGCTGTCAAGGATTTATTCTCAAGTCTATGAGGCCGATCCTTGACATCACTACACAAACGCAGTACTAACACGGCACCGGTCAGCGTGGCCGCGCCGCCGCCCGAAAGGACTTGAGGTCGTAATGGTTCCGCGCATGATCCCCGTATACAGCATCTACCGGAAGAGCGGGCACTCCCCGCTGGCGCTGGGCATGGTGGCCGCGGCGGCCCGACACTATCAGGGCGGGATGTTGGACGAGGCGTTCAAATTCATTGAGGCACCGATCAGTTCCCTCGACTCCGCCCTCGACTTAATCCGCGAGCACGGCCCCGGCGTCCTCCTGTGTTCCGACTACGTCTGGACTGATCGCGAGAACCTGGAACTCACTCGCCGCGTGAAGGAACTCTACCCCGAGGCGATCACTGTCCACGGCGGGCCTAGTGTTCCCAAATACGACTACGCGTGGCGCGAGTATTTCGCGAGTCGTCCGACGGTCGACGTCATCGTCCACGGGGAGGGCGAAATCACCGCCCCGCTGCTACTGGAGCGGCTGGCGGCTCACGCGGACCCGTTTGACGCGAGCCGGCGGCTGCTGTCGGACATCGCGGGGATCACGTATCGCGACGGCGACCGCCCCGTCCACGCGCGCGACCGGGAACGCATAGTTGATCTTGACGCACTACCCTCGCCCTACCTGGACGGGTGGTTTTCTCGCGAACATGCAAGTACCTGGATAGCGGCCATCGTTGAGACGAACAGAGGCTGTCCCTACGGCTGTACCTTTTGTGACTGGGGCTCCGCCACGCTCTCGAAAATCCGTAAATTCGCCATGGAGCGAGTGCGGGCCGAAATCGAGTGGGTCGCACGCCACCGGATAGGGATTCTGTGGATCGCTGACGCGAACTTCGGCATCTTCGACCGCGACGTCGCTATCGCGGAGTGGATCGGCCGTTGTCGCCGGACGTTCGGCTACCCGCGGCAGGTCGTCGTGAACTACGCTAAAAACGCCACTAAGCGGCTCGCCGAGATTATGCGTATCTTCACGACGACGGACGTCCGCTCCGACGCGCTGATCTCCATCCAGACCCACGACGAGCAGACCCTGCGTAACATCGAACGCTCCAACATAAAGTTAGAACGCTACGAGGAGTTGATAGGGATTTTTCGCAGTGAGAACCTGCCGATCTCGACTGACCTGATCTTCGCCCTCCCCGGATCAACGATTGAAACGCTGATGAGGGACTTGCAGTTCTTTTTCGACCGCAGAATTTATGCCAAGCTCCACCCCGCTCAGGTCCTCGTCAACAGTCCGATGGCACATCGGGACTACATGCGCAAGTTCGCCATCGAGGCCGACGCCGACGGCTTCGTCACCTCCACCTATAGCTGCACGCCGGATGACATCCGGACTATGTGGGCGCTGCGCGAGTGGTACATGCTGTTGGTAGGGTTCTGCGTGCTCAAGTATTTTCTCTACTACGTCCAGTTGGACGGCGACATCCCCGCGATTCAGTTCATTTACGATCTGCACCGCGCCGTCGGCGAGGACGAGGAGACGTACCCTGCGCTGTCGCGGCTCCTGCACGACTGGCGGAACGTGGAAGAGGACGAACCTTATGAGAGGGTGTTGCGGCGTCGGTCCGCGCAGGAATGGGCCGCCGTCTATGCCGAAGTCAAGCGATTTACGCGCACGCGCTACGGGATAACCGACCCCGCGCTGGACGACGTGCTGATAGTACAGGCACGGCTGATGCCGAGTACCGACAGGGCGCTGCCGGAGCGGCTCGACCTCTCACACGACGTGGTGTCGTATTACGCCGCGGTGGCCGCCGCAGGCAACCTCCAGGACTTAAAGAGCCCTGCCTGGAAGCGATTGTCAGAGCACCCTCCCGGGGCCTTAACCGTTAGTGACCCTTCCGGTCTCTGCGACCCGGCCGTTGAAGACCTGAGAACATACGATATCCGCGGCTTGGACTGGGAATTGGCGTCCGATCTCATGACCTACAAGGTGCCGTCGCACTTCATCGCGGAGAGCAGCAGGACCGCCGGGGGGCAGAGTTAGGGCTTAAACCGAACGTCATAATATCCGACATTCCTTGCAGCCAGACCTTCAACGAGAGCGACATCCTGAACACCAACTAGGCGGCGCAGCAGGACTGCGCGCGCGGAGTCGGCGCGGCTCCGAGGCGTGTGGCCGTGTCAGGCGGTACGCGCGGAGCAGGGGTGAACGGCCCACGCCCCTGCCGCAGTGCCGCAGGCGTGTACCCGGGCGCCGGGGCTTCAGCAGGCCCGTTCACGTCCCTGTTGACGACGCGGGGGACGCTGTCGAGGCCGACACGAGAGAATCTCAACAAGGGGACTCATGGAGACGCGAAAACTGGGCAACTCCGATCTACAGGTTACGCCCATCGGCTTCGGCGCGTGGGCCATCGGCGGGAGCGGCTATGCGTACGGGTGGGGCGCGCAGAAGGACAAAGACTCGGTCGGGGCCATCCGCCGCGCGCTCGAACTGGGCATCAACTGGATCGACACGGCCCCCGTCTACGGGCTGGGCCACTCAGAGGAAGTGGTGGCCCGCGCGCTGGCCGAATGGTCGGGCCCGCGCCCGTACGTCTTCACGAAGTGCGGCCTGCGGTGGGACCGGCGGGGGAACATTTCGCGGGTGCTGGCCGCGGAATCCATCCGCCGGGAGTGCGAGGAGAGCCTGCGGCGTCTGCGGACGGAAGCCATAGACCTCTATCAAATGCACTGGCCGGCCGGCAACTGCGCGGACGTGGACGAAGGCTGGGGCGCGATGGCGCGGCTCCGGGAGGAGGGGAAGGTGCGCTGGATCGGCGTCTCCAACTTCGACGCCTGGCAGTTGAAGCGCGCGCAGCGGATCGCCCCCGTCACGTCTTTACAGCCCCCCTACTCACTCCTCAAACGTGAGGTCGAAGCGGGGACACTCCCGTACTGCCGGCAGGAGGGCATCGGCGTCATCGTCTACTCGCCGATGGCGTCGGGCCTGTTAACCGGCGCGATGACGCGCGAGCGCGTGGCCCGTCTGCCCAGGGACGACTGGCGCAGGAACGACGTGGAGTTCAGCGAGCCGAAGCTGTCTCGCCACCTGGAGCTGGTCGAGCGCCTGCGCAAGGTCGGCGCGCGGCACGGACGCATGCCCGGCGAGGTGGCGATTGCGTGGGCCTTGCGGCACCCGGCGGTGACCGGGGCCATCGTTGGGGCGCGCAGCGCGAAGCAGATCGAAGGCATCGCCGGCGCGGCCGATTTCCGTCTGACTGATAAAGAAGTCAGGGAGATTGAAGAGGGCACGGCCAGGACGGCGGGGCGGCCTTGAGCCCGTCATCTCCCGGCCCGCGACAAACATACAAGCGGTCAGGATATAAAATTATTGACAAGGTGCCTCGTTGACAATAGGATATGCGCTACCTCGATCAATAAATGGTTGCCTCTCAAGCTCCTTTCACGTTCCTTATACGCCCACAGGTTTACCTGCTGGATCTTTTGAGTGTCGAAGCGTTTCATAAAAGCTCAGGGCGCTACACGAATTAAGATTGGGTTCAGCACACCGCGGCGGAATTTATCGCCACCAGTCTCGTCCATGATGTGAGTGGCCCGCGCGAGCGTTAGCCCGCGGGCACTCCCGGTCGTTGATTCAACACACGTCCTCACAATCCGTAGGGTTGCGCTAAGAGAGACCGCGCCTCGGGTCAAAAGGCTTAATCATGAGTGCACAAAAACGGCTTCGAGAATTACCGGTTCTTAAATACAACTCCAGCAGCGTTTCCATTTTATCCGCGGGCGACGAGCCGGCGTCCGAGGAGAACCTGTCATGGCGTTGGAGTCCGGACGCGAAACTCCTCAGAACCGCGTCCGGGAAAGTCGTCCTGGTGAATTACGCGAACCAGGCTTCTTTAACTCTCGACGAGCAGGTGGGGAAAAAAGTCTCCTTCGTCAGCGGCCTTTCGATTCCATTTTCGTTGCCGGCCGGCTTGCCGGAGGAGGTGAAGGCGGAACTCATCGGCTACCGCTTCTTCATCCCCGCGAAGGAGTTCGCCGACTACGAAGAGCTGGTCCGGGAGAGGCTCACGTCGGCCCTCATGAACTCGCACGGGCTGATTATCATGCCGACCGAAAAGTGCAATTTCCGCTGCACTTACTGCTACGAAGATTTCCTGCGCGGCCGGATGCCGGATGAGAATGCCGACGCCCTGTCGAAAGCCATCGCCAGGATTGCGAGCACGGCGGATGACTTCTCTCTGAGTTTCTTCGGGGGCGAGCCTCTGCTCTGTTCAGACCTCGTGCTCAGATTTTCCGGGGAGGCATTCGAGATCATGAATCGAAGGGGCCTCCCATACTCGGCCGGCATCGCGACCAACGGCTACCTCCTGGATCGCGAGTTGTTTGAGGACCTGTTAGATGTCGGCGTGGTTTCCTATCAGATAACGATTGACGGTTCGCGTGAAATCCACGACAAACAGCGGCTGACGGCTTCCGGTCAGAGCACCTTCGAAAGAATTATCGGCAACATCAACATGATGGCGGACGTTGATGCCGACTTCTGGTGCGTCGTGCGCTGCAACGTTAAGAGACAGGACTACCAGCACGTCCTCTCTCTGTTCGGCGAAGGCGACCTCGCCAGAATCCGCGAAGATAAGAGGTTCCTCGTAGACGTTCACGAAATCTGGGCCTCCGACGGGTTCGAGTTCGTCCACCATGAGGAAGACGCGGGCTGCTTCTCGGCGCTCGGCCAGCAGATGGACTTTTATTCTCTGAACAAAGAGTTGGAGACTTTGGGGTTTGCGACGACCACCTACTCCGAGAGGGTGCAGGGGGCTTTAGGGAACGCCTGTTACGCGGGCAAGCCTAACTGGTTCGTCGTCGGCCCGAATCTGTCTCTGTATAAGTGCACCGTCGTCTTCAACCGGGAAGAAAACAAGCTCGGACACATCGGGGAAGACGGAACCCTGATCTTCGACGAGTTGAAAAACCGCCTCTGGACGGGCTCGAACGCGCTGACTGATAAGGGGTGCTCCTCGTGTCACTATCGCATTCCTTGCGGCGGAATCGCTTGCCCGCTGACGAGATTTACGGAAGGCTCAAAGGTCTGCCCCGACATTAAACAACCTGCGAATCTGCAAAGTTGGGCGAACGCTGTGGCGACTAAGGAGCAGCATAGGGAGGACTCCGTCTAAGCCCTCTCCTGATACCCGAAGAGAGGGAGTAATTCCGAAGGAGGAAAAGAAGATGCCAGCGAAGAAAACGGGCAAGAAGGCGGCGAGCAGGGGCGGGGCGCGGCAGGCGGCGGCCGACCGCGGCGAGCGGGTGGCGGCGATGGTCAAGGACTTGC
>JALZHT010000580.1 GCA_030860645.1 Acidobacteriota bacterium | reverse complement strand
GCGGTGACGAGTCGGGTCGTGGTGCTCATAAAATTTTTCTCGCGGTGGGAGTCTGAACAGAAAAAAGCAGCCGGCCTGACTCGGTTGATGTTATCACATCGCGAGTCGGGCCGGCTGCTTCGTAACCGTCCCTGCCTGACTGAATGGAGGCGCCGAGAATCGAACTCGGGTCCAAAGGCCGATACCGGCGGAATCTACATGCTTAGACGCTTCTCTGCTGCCGGTCTTAACTCCGGCGCGTTCGCCCCCGGCGGGTCAGTGAAGCGACGAAGACCCCGCCCGGGACTAGCCCAGTTTTATCTCGCCCGCCCTCCCTGAGACACAGAGGGTAGGCCAGCTCAAATGGGTCACGCCTCACTCCGCGCGCTTGAGCGACTTGCGGCGAGACGCTCGCTAGACGCCTAAGATAACTTAGGCCGCGAGAGCTAACTCGTTAGAGTTGGCAGTTGTGGTTTTCTACGCTTTTTAACGAGCGACGTAGAGAGCCCGGCATGCATCCGTACGGCGATCCTAGCCCCTGTCGAGACCTATCGCCCCCTCAAAGAACAAACGCACCAATCAGATGCGCGGGCCGGGATTATAGATGCACGCGGCCCGCCGGCACAAGGCCACCCGGGCGCGGCCCGCCGGCACCACAAGTTTTTGCGCGCGGGCGGTTTACGCGCCCGCGCCGGGAAGCGTCTCGCGCCCCGCGCGCCGCGTGGGTTATAATCGCCTCCGACGTTGACCGTCACGCTGCCCGCGGCGGCAGCGCTCCCGCGGCCGCGCCCGCCGGCCCGTTTTCCCGAAGAGGCTAGTTCTTCCATGTCCGCTAAACATTCGCGCCCCGGCGCCGACCACAAGCCGCGCACCTTCGTGCGCCCCGCGCCCAAGCGCCGCCACTTCCTGCGCCGCTTCTGGCTCCCCGCCGTGCTCCTGCTCGCGCTCGCCGCCGGCGGCCTGACCGGCATCGTCCTCGCCTACGGCCTCAACTACTCGCAGGCCGCCGACGAGGTCAAGGCGCTGGCGACCTACCGCCCCAGCGTGGTGACGCGCGTCTACGCCGACGACGGCGAGACCGTCATCGGCCAGTTCGCCCTGGAGCGGCGCATCCCGCTGCGCTTCGAGGAGCTGTCGCCCAACGTCAAGAACGCCATCCTCGCCGTCGAGGACGTGCGCTTCTTCGAGCACAACGGCATTGACCCCGTCCGCATCGCCGGCGCGGTCTGGAAGAACGTCACGACGGGGAGCCGCGAGGGCGGCTCGACCCTCACGCAGCAACTCGCCAAGCGGCTGTTTTTGACGCCCGAGCAGACCTACACGCGCAAGGTCAACGAGTGGCTCGTCGCCCTCCAGATCGAACGCTTCTACACCAAGCAGCAGATCATGGAGATGTACGTCAACAACATCTTCCTCGGCGCGGGCGCGTACGGCTTCGAGGCCGGGGCCGAGACCTACTTCGGCAAGCAGGCCAAAGACCTCAACGTCGAGGAGGCGGCGCTCCTCGCCGGCATCCCCAAAGCGCCGAGCCAGCTCTCGCCGACCGTCAACATGGAGGCGGCCAAAGAGCGGCGCAACCTCGTCATCGCGCTGATGGCGCAGCACGGCTTCATCTCGGAGGCCGAGGCCGCCGCCGCGAAGGCCAGGCCCATCAAGCTCCACGAGACGGCCTACGCCCCGTCCGTCCAGCAGTACTCCTCGGCCTTCGGCTACCCCGTCGAGGAGATTCGCCAGTACCTCGAAGAGAAGTACACGACGCGCGTCGCGCAGGGCGGCCTGACCGTCTACTCGACCATCAACGTCGAGGCGCAGAAGAAGGCGCACGAGGCCGTCCGCCGCGGCCTGCGCGACTACGACCGCGGGCGCGGCTGGCGCTCGGCCTACCAGGTCGTCGGCCAGCTCAACCCCGACAACTCGGTGACGGTCACGCCGCAGCAGCTCGCCGCCTTCCGCCACCCCGACTGGTTCGCCGAACGTTACGAGCCGGGCCAGTACCTGATGGGCCTCGTCACCAAAGTCGACCGCGCGCGCAACGAAGCGACCGTCCGCTTCGGCCACTACGAGGCGACGGTCGGGGCGAAGGACATGGGCTGGTCGGGCCGCCAGCCGGCCACGGAGTTCCGCGTCGGCTACCTCTGCGAGTTCAAGATCAAGGAGATAGACGAGGGGGCGGGCCGCTTCAAGGTCGAGCTCTCGCAGGTGCCGGCCGTCTCCGGCGGGCTGGTCTCGATCAACGCCAAGAACGGCGAGATCATCGCCATGGTCGGCGGCTACGACTTCTACCTCAACAAGTTCAACACCGCGACGCAGGCGTACCGGCAGACCGGCTCGGCCTTCAAGCCCTTCATCTACACGGCGGCCGTCGAGTGGGGCATGTCGCCCGACACGACCGTCTCGGGCGCGCCCATCCGCCGCGGCAACTGGCAGCCGCACAACTACGACGGCTCGGTCGGCAACGGTGACGTGCCGCTGAAGATCGCGCTCGCCAAGTCTCTGAACATCCCGGCCGTCCACCTGCTCGACATGGTCGGCATCCAGACCGGCGCGCAGATGGTGCGCCGCTTCGGCATCACCGTGCCGATGGCCCCCTACCTGCCTTCGGCCCTGGGCGCGACCGAGGTGCCGCTCGACCAGATGGTCTCGGCCTACTCGGCCTTCGCCAACAAGGGCATCCGCCACCAGCAGCACCTCATCCGCCGCGTCCTCGACCGCGACGGGAACACTTTGGAAGAGCACGAGCGCACGACCTTCAAGGTGATGAGCGAGTACGTCGCACTCACCATGGCCGACATGATGCGCGGCGTCACGCAGGGCGGCGGGACGGCCCCGGCGGCCTCCTCGGTCGGCCACCCCGTGGCGGGCAAGACAGGCACGGTCAACGACCACACGGACGTCTGGTTCATCGGCTACACGCCGACCTACGCGACGGGCGTGTGGATGGGCTACCCCGAGCGGAAGAGGTCTCTGGGCGCGGGCTTCACGGGCGGGCGCGGCGCGCTCCCGATCTGGATCGAGTACATGAAGGACTTCCTGAAGGACAAGCCGAAGGAGCAGTTCGAGAAGCCGCCCAAGATGCCCGAGGACATCCGCGAGCTTTACCTCCAGCGGCAGCGCGAGATGGCCGAGGAGCGCCAGGCCTTCATGGCGAGCGTCGCGCGCGGGGCCGGCGAGCGCGCGGCCCCCGTCGTCACCATCGAGCCGAAGCTCGAACAGATCACGCTGCCGCCCGCCCCCGGCGAGGGGCTGACCTCGACGACCCCGCCCTCCGGCGACGGCGCGGGGCAGGGC
>JALZHT010000579.1 GCA_030860645.1 Acidobacteriota bacterium | reverse complement strand
GGCCCGTCCCGGTCTCCAGGGCCGCCGGGAGCTCCCGCGTGGTCATCAGGATGCGCGCCGACCGGTCTTCCTTGAGAATGCTTGAGAGTTTGCGCAGGAACTTGCCCGCGGCCGGGTCTATGGTCTGACGGTGCGGGTAATCGGCGGCCGAATAATGCGGCGCGCCCGGGGGCGCGCCGCCCGCCGGCACCCCGCCTCCGGTATCGCGGGCGTGGCCGCCGTCTTCGTCCACGTGGCTCACCATCAGGCTCTCCAGCCCGTCGAGCACGAAGAGGAACGGCTCGCCCCTTAAAACGTTCAGCAACTTTTCTTCGCGCTCGTAGTCGGGAAGCCCCTGCGTCTGCCTGACCGAGCACCCGGTGACGTAAGAGTGGGCGCGGGTGATAAAATTTTTGATGTCGGCGTCGTCCTCAAAACTCCACCAGAACCTCCCGGCGAGCGGCGCCATTTTTTCCGCCGCGAGGTCGTTAAACCACTTCCAGGCCAGGGCGCTTTTGCCCTCGCCGCCGACGGCGAAGATGTTGTAGATGTGATCTTTGTATCTCGGCGCGGACGGGTCCGAAACCCACCTGTTCAAAGACTCGAGGTCGGCTTCCCGGCCGACGAACTCTTTCGACTCCTGGAGCGTGTAAGGGTGCACGATCAAAAGCGGCTCTCTCGGGCGGGGCTTCTCCTGTCCGGGGTCTGGTTTCGGCCGGCGTCGGGCGGCGGCCCACGTCCGTCTGACCTCGGCCAGGCTGTTGACTATCTTGATGTGGAGGTCGTCCACCGAGTTGAAGTACCCGATGAAACGCTCGGCCATCAATCTCTTCTTGAACTCTTCGAACTGAGCCCTGTGCAGTTGCCTGTGGCGATACCGGATTTTGGGCGTGTGATCCTTACCCATGATGAAGATCAGGCGCACCTTTCCCTTTTCGACGGCCCGTTCGTACTCCATCTGGGTGACGGATTTGTCATACCCCGGCGGGACATCGCCGTATCGGCCCCCGACGATGCAGAGGTAGATTTCGCACTGGTCAACCAGCCCCAGCGACATTTGAATCACGTTCTTGTCGACGGGCGGCGTGTATTCCATCATCAACGGGAGCATGCATTGTTCGATGCACGCGTCCTTCGCCGCCTGACGATGCTCAGTGAGGTCGAGGATAGTACTGCTGATCATTACTGTGAGGCGTTCGGCCATGTGGGGCTCCCTCGCTCGGCAAAGACTTGCGGGCATTATAAGGGCGGGGGCGGCGCGCGCGCCAGCTAATTAAAGCCCGGCAGCCACGGGCCCGGGCCCGCGCGAGACAGGCCCGGCCGCCCCGCCCGGGGGGCGATGTTCCGCCGCCTTGACAATCGGGGTTCGCGGGCTAGAATATCGTTTCGCCTTTCGCGGAGATGTGGCCGAGTGGCTGAAGGCGGCGGTTTGCTAAACCGTTATAGGTCAAAAGCCTATCGCAGGTTCGAATCCTGCCATCTCCGCCAGTCGTTGAAACGATGAACGCGGAACGCGGGGCGCTGAACTAGGAGCAATTGCTTTCCAGTTCATCACTCATCGTTCCGCGTTCATCGTTTAGGGAGCTACATGACCGTCCGCGTCCGCTTCGCACCTTCGCCCACCGGCTACCTGCACATCGGGTCGGCGCGCACCGCGCTGTTCAACTGGCTCTTCGCGCGCAAGGAGAACGGGAAATTCCTCCTGCGCGTCGAGGACACGGACTTGCAGCGTTCGACCGAGGCGTCCATCCGCTCGATCATCGAGGGGCTGGAGTGGCTGGGGCTGGCCGACTACGACGAGGAGATCGTCTTCCAGTCGCGCAACGCCGAGCGGCACCGCGCCGCCGCCCTCCGCCTCGTCGCCGCGGGCAAGGCGTACCGCGACTTCACGCCGAAGGGCGAGCGCTCGGACTCGAACGTCAAGCAGGAGATCGCCGAGCGCGCGCGCTCGCAGGCTTCGGGCGAGGGCCTCGACCACCGCTCGAACCCCTTCCGCGATTTGCCTCCGGAAGAGTCGGACGCGCGGGCCGCCGCGGGCGAGCCTTTCGCCGTCCGCCTGAAGGTGGCGCGCGAGGGGCGCTCTTCGTTCACCGACGCCGTCTACGGCGGGCAGGAGCGCGACTACGCGGAGATCGAAGACCTGGTGCTGCTGCGCTCCGGCGACCTCTCGCCGCTCTACAACCTCTCGGTCGTCGTTGACGACATCGCGATGGGCATCACGCACGTCATCCGCGGCCAGGATCACCTGACGAACACGCACAAGCAGGTGCTCATCTACGAGGCGCTCGGCGCGGCCGTCCCCGTCTTCGCGCACCTGCCGCTCATCCTCGCGCCGAACAAGGCCAAGCTCTCGAAGCGCAAGCACGGCGAGGTCGTCTCCCTGACGACCTACCGCGACCGCGGCTTCGTCCCGGCGGCCTTCCGCAACTACCTCGCCCTCCTCGGTTGGGCACCCGAAGGCGACCGGGAGATCATGTCGCTCGGGGAACTGGTCGAACAGTTCTCGCTCGGCGGCATCCACCGCTCGAACGCCGTCTTCAACTTCAACGAGTCCGACCCGCGCCAGTGGACGGATCAGAAGGCGCTCTGGATGAACGCCGAGTACATCCGGACGATGCCGCTGGACGAGTTGCTGCCGATGGTCAGGGCGGAGCTGGAGTCGGCGGGCCTGTGGCGGCCCGGGTTCGAATCTGAAGAGGCCGCGTGGCTGGCGCGCACCGTTGACCTCATCCGCCAGCGGTTCTACACGCTCAAAGATTTCACGGGGCAGGGCCGCGCCTACTTCGCCGATGACTTCGAGTTCGAGGAGGCGGCGGTGGCGAAGAACCTGAAGAAGGAGCCGCGCCTCAAGGAGCTGTTGCCCGCGCTGGGCGAGAGGCTCGGCCGCGTCGAGCCGTGGACGCCCGAGAGTGTGGAGGCGGCGCTGCGCGCGTTCGCCGACGAGGCGGGGGTCAAGGCCGGCCTTTTCATCAACGCCTCGCGCACGGCGCTGACGGGGCAGGCGGTCGGCCCCTCGATGTTCGACGTGTTCGACGTGATCGGGCGCGAGCGCTCGGCCGCGCGCCTGCGCGCGGCGTCGCGGCTCGTTTAGTTTTTACTCCGCCTCGCGGCGCGCCTTCGGGGACGGCCCTGGAACGGTCGCGCCGCGAAATTTTTTCAGAGAGGTCTCAGCGATGTTAAAAAAACTGTCCTTCACCGCGGCCCTCGCCGTCGCGCTCGGCGGCGCGGCCGTCGCGCAGAATGCCAACACGAGCGCGACGCCTCCGGCCGCCGGGAGCCGCCCCCGCC
>JALZHT010000049.1 GCA_030860645.1 Acidobacteriota bacterium | reverse complement strand
CCAGAGGCCGTCGTGGGCGCGCCCGGCCCAGACCTCCCAGACCTCGACGAGTCGCGGCGCGTCCGCACGTCGCCCGAGGCGGCCGCGCCCGCGGAGCCGATTACGGCGAACCTCCCGTGCCTCGACTGCGACCCTTCGGGCGGCGGGGGCGGCGGCTCGGTCTCACCGTCCGACCCTTACTTCGCGACGGCGCGCACGCGGCCCGTCAACGAGACGGGCGGGCGCGGCGTCACCCTCGGCTCGCGCAATTTCAACTGGGGCCTCTCGCTCGTCTCGCTCCCGGGCCGCGCCGGCCTCGACCTCTCGCTGGCGCTCCACTACAACTCGCTGGTCTGGACCAAGCAGGGGACTTCCATCCAGTTTAACGCCGACCACGGCACGCCGGGGCCGGGCTTCCAGATGGGCCTGCCGCGCCTGCAGGCGCGACACCTTAACTCCGACACCAACACCCACGCTTACATCCTGATCACACCCTCGGGCGGGCGCGTCGAACTCAAGCAGGTCGGCACGGACAACATTTACGAGGCGCGCGACGGCTCGTTCATCCAGCTCACCTTCGAGGGCACGGCCGCCACCCCGGTCGTGCGCATCATGGACGGCACGCAGTATCGGTTCGGCACCAAAGTCGGCGCGGAGTGGCGCTGCACGCAGATTAAAGACCGCAACGGTAACTACATCTCGGCCACCTACAACGCGACGAACGGCCACCTGCTGACGATGACCGACACGCTCGGGCGCGTCGTCACGCTCAACTACAACGCCGACGGCAACCTCTCGTCCGTCACGCAGACGTGGGGCACGGCGGCCGCGCCGGTGACGCACACCTACGCGACCTTCACCTACGGCACCGTGGCGATGGCGCTCAACTTCTCCGGCCTGACGGTCTTCGGCGCGACCAACGGCGCGAGCCAGCCCGTGCTCGCCTCCGTCACGCTCTCGACGGGCCACTCCTACCACTTCGACTACAACTCTTACGGGCAGGTCTTCCGCATCCGCCACAAGGCCCTGGACGGCAGCGCGCTGGCGCAGACGGCCTACACCTTCAACCTCGCCGCGGCGCAGACCGATTGCCCGCGCTTCTCCGAGCAGCGCGACTGGGCGCGGAGCCATAACGGCGACGACAACGGCGTGGTGGCCGCGGCCGAGGAGTCCGTCACTGCCTACTCGCAGGTCAACAACTCGACGTGGACCGACCCCGAGACTAACACGCAGCAGACCGGCACGCTCGTCCAGCTGACCGCGCCCGACGGCACCATCCACAAGCGATACTCGCGCGCCACGGGTTGGGATGCGGGGCTTCCGCGGCTGAGCGAGGCTTGGGCGGGCGGGGTCAGGCGCAAGTGGACGAGCGTCGAGTACACGCAGGACAACACGGCCCTCAGCTTCGCGCAGAACCCGCGCGTCACGGAGGTCAACATCTACGACGGCACCAACCGCCGCCGCATAACTGTGGATTACACGAACGGCTTCAACCTCCCGACACACGTGCGCGAGTGGGGCGGGGCGACCGCACAGACCCTCCTGCGGATGAAGGTGACGGGCTACAAGCAGGACTCCATCTACGTCAGCCGGCGCATCATCGGCCTCCCTTACGAGCGGCTCATCTACGACGGCCCCACCGGCCGCGTCATGTCCCGCGAGGTCTATCACTACGACTGGGCCGGCGAGAACTTCTCGGCGCAGGCCCCCTCTACCAACTACACAGACCCCGGCTATGTCGCCGGGCGCGGCAACCTCACCGCCGTCCAGCGCTTCAACTGCACGACCGACACGGCGGCCTTCGACCACGTTCAGGCCGTGTACACGACGCTCGTCGGCTACAACATGGCCGGCTCCGCCCTGTGGTCGGAGGACGCGGACGGGCACCGGGTGCAGTTCGGCTACGCGGACTCCTTCTCCGACGCCGCCAAGAACACGCGCAACACGCTGGCCTACCCGACGCGCGTCACCGACGCCGACGGGTTCGTCTCGACCACGCAGTACAACTTCGACTTCGGGGCTGTCACTCTCACGACGGCGCCGACGAGCGGGACGGGGACGGCCGTCACTTACGCCGACACGCAGTTGCAGTACGACGCGCACGGCCGCCTCGCGCGGGTGACACTTGAGAACGGCGCCTACAAGCGCTGGGTCTACGACCCGACGGGCCGCCACGTCCACACCTACGAGACGATCCGCGGTACGGCGCAGGCCGATGAGTTCCACGCCTGGCAGGTCTTCGACGGCGCGGGCCGTCTGCGCGCGCGGGCCGCCGACCACCCCGGCAGCGTGGGGGGCTATACGGGGCAGTTCCTCCTGTACGACACGATGGGCCGGCTCATTAAAAGCTCGAACCCGACCGAGATGGACGCGGCCTGGGTACCCAAAGGCGACGACGCGGCGTGGGTCTACACGCTGCAAGCCTACGACTGGCAGGGGCGCCCCACGCAGACGACCAACACGGACGGCACGACGCGCGTCTTAACGTATGGCGGGTGCGGGTGCGCGGGCGGCGAGGTCACGACCGCGCAGGACGAGCACGGCCGCGGCCGGCGGCTGACGAAGGACACGCTGGGAAGGCTGGCGAAGGTCGAGGAGCTGAACTGGGACGAGACCGTCTACTCGACGACCGCCTACACCTACAACGTGCGCGACCAGCTCACGCAGATCAGCCAGCAGGGCCAGCTCCGCACCTTCGAGTACGACGGGCACGGGCGGCTCGCGAAGCGCACCACGCCCGAGCAGGGCGCGACCACCTACGCCTACAACTCAGACGACACCGTCAGCGTCATCACGGACGCGCGCGGGGCGACGACCACCTACGGCTACAACGCGCGCCACCTCATCACCTCGCTGACTTACGGCGTGGCCGCCGGCAAGACGCAGACTTGGGCCGCCACCGCCAACGTCACCTACGCGTACGACGCGGCCGGCCACCGCGCCTCGATGGCCGACGGGCAGGGGACGGCCACCTACCACTACGACTCGCTCGGGCGCCTGGACTGGGAGGAGCGCAACTTCACGGCCTTCGCCGGGTCGGGCGACCCGCCCGCCTACCGCCTCACCTACGGCTACAACGTCGGGGGCGAGCTGACGAGCCTGACCAACCCCTTCGGCAATAGGATTGACTACGGCTACGACGAGGCCGGGCGGGCGTCGGGCGTGACGGGGTCGAGCTACGGCGGCACGTCGGTCTACGCGAGCGCGCTGCGCTACCGCGCCTTCGGGGCGCTCAAGGCGATGACCTACGCGAACGGGCGCGCGCTCTCGGCCGCCTACGACAAACTCCTGCGCCCGACGAAGTGGGACGTGGCCGGCGTGCAGGGCTACAACTACCGCTACGACTACTTCGGCGAGAAGACGGGGCGCGTCACCTTCGCCGAGAACCTCTACGACGCGACGCTCGACCGCTCCTACGAGTACGACCACTTGGGCCGCCTCACCATCACGCACTCGGGGGCGGAGGCCCGCGCCCACGCCTTCTCGGGGCAGTGGGGCACAGCCGACGGCCCCTACTCGCAGGGCTACGACTATGACCACTGGGGCAACCTGACGCGCCGCTACGGGTGGGGCGGCGACGCGCAGGGCGGCTCGCCCGCCGCCTCCACGGATCTGCGCTACACCTACACGAACAACCGCCGCACCGGCACCGGCATCGCCTACGACGCGGCGGGCAACCTCAAGTCGTCGGGCGGGCAGACCTTCGCCTACGACGCCCTGGGCAACCAGACGTTCGCGTCGTTCTCGTCGGTCAACCAGTCCTACGACGGCGACGGGCTGCGCGTGAAGAAGACGGAGGCCGGCTCAGCGCCCAAGCTCCACGTGCGCTCGACCGTGCTGGGCGGGCAGGTCGTGGCCGAGGTCTCGTGGACGGGCACCGCGTGGCAGTGGAGCCGCGGCTACGTCTACCTGGGTTCTCAACTCTTGGCCGTGCAGTCGGGCGGGCCGAAGTTCGTCCACGAGGACCCGGTCACGAAGTCCAAGCGGCTGACCGACCTGACCGGGGCGGTCGTGAGCGCCATCGAGATGGACCCGTGGGGCGCGGACACGAATCGGAGCAGCAACGCCGCCTTCCAGCCCCGGCGGTTCACTTCTTACGAGCGCGATGCCAACGGCGGCGAGGAGGCCATGTTCCGCCGCTACCACCGCGGGCGGGCGGCCTTCGACCAGCCGGACCCCTACGACGGCTCCTACGACTTCACAGACCCGCAGAGCTTTAACCGCTACAGCTACGTGCAGAACGACCCCGTCAACTTTGTAGACCCGACCGGGCTACTGCCGATGGTGTGCGACGGGGTCTGGCAGACCGACCCGGCTACGGGGCAACCGTACTGCGTGCCGCGGCAGGACTTCGGCGGGGTGACGGTCTCCGGCGGCGGCGTGGAGATGCACCCGCTCCAGCAGGGGCGGGCGAGGCTCGACAGCATTCTCATGCTCATGATCTCGCAGAGTCTCCCCCCAGTGGACGTAGGGCTGTTAGACTTCATTCGTGATAAATTGGAGTGGGTCACACAAAGGTCAGACTGCCAGGATTTCCTGAATGCCGTCGGCGTTACAGACCCTCTGGGAGTCTTCGACCAAGTCCGGGGCCAAGAAGGGTTTGTGTATACGACTCAGAGAATTAACAATGTGGAGGCCAGCTACACGGTAGGTGCAGTGGCCTACGGGAATGCCCAAATCCAATTTGCGGCTAGCTATGCCGGGCCTTTCCGCGGCACCCTAGCTGCCGCCATCGCGGGCAGACAGATGGTGATGACAGCTCTCCACGAGGTAATTCACGCGGCGGGGCCGGGGGATATCGAGATGGCTGCGACCGTTTATGCGAAGGGGTTTAAGGATGCTTCGCTGAAGCCGCCCCGGAGGAGCGATTTTAAAGACATCAACGCCTTTGCGCTTGCCAGCAGTAATTACTGGCAAGGTGCTTTAAGCGAGGCTTGTGGTTTCACCCTCGAGGAGTATGTATCAGCGCCATGAAGAAGTACGCCGCGAGCTTCTGCCTCTTGCTTTTAGCTGCCTCATCCATCTCCGCGCAGGGGTGGCGCGGTATCGTACCACTACGCTCCACGCGCGAAGACGTGGCCCGAATCTTGGGGCCGCCGGCTCAGGCCACGCGAGATTACTTTGATCTGGGTCAAGAAACAGCGTTCATTATCTATTCAGATGGAGAGTGCGGCCAGCCGGGGAATACGGGGTGGAAGGTGGCTGGGGGGACTGTAGTAGAGATTCACGTCACTCCCAAAACGAAATTGACGCTCTCTGAGGTCGAGCCCGATAGAAGTAAATACAAAAAAGAAGAGTCCAAACTCTTAGGCCGCACCTTCTATACCGATTTTGAGAAGGGGGTAAGTTTTGCCGTCTCCGGCGAAGACGAGGTGATACGTCAGATATTTTACACGCCCACGACCTTGGATGAGCACCTGCGTTGTCCAGATGCGGCCGCCAAGCAGGCCCAAACCGCAGCGGTTAAGGAACGCTACCTCGCTAGTCTAGACGGCAAGCAGGAGAGTCGCCCCTACCGCCTACTTGATCAGTATGCTGACTTCGACGACGCCGAGGAAAAAGCGCACCTGAATAATTTTTCCACCTATTTAAAAGAGGAACCGGAGGTGCTTGGGTACGTCGTCGTGTACGGAGGGCGGCGAGACGGTGCAGACGTAACCCGATCACATGCCGCGCGAGTGAAAGACTACTTAGTTAAGGCGCGTGGTATCGAGGCCGAGCGAATCGTGACCATAGATGGGGGCAATCGCGAGAAGTTAACGGTTGAGCTCTACCTTGTCCCATCCGGAGCGCCCGCACCCGCCCCCCCGCCGACCCTTGACCGAAAGGGAACACCGGTTATTGAGGACGGTAGGCCCGGTGAGAGTATGGTTTTATCCCCCTTCGGCCCACAGTTGAAGGCCCACAGACAGTAACGCCCGCGGCTACAGGCTGACTCACCTTTTCCGAAGTCTTCTCTCAGCATAACGGCTTGGCAGTCGGGCGACCGAAGTTCGTCCATGAAGACCCAGTCACGAAGTCGAAGCGGGTGACGGATACGGGCGGGGCGATAGTCATTTCGGTCGAACTGGACCCGTGGGGTGCGGACACCGTCCGGAGCAGCAACGCCGCCTTCCAGCCGCGCCGCTTCACCACCTACGAGCGCGACGCCAACGGCGGCGAGGAGGCCATGTTCCGCCGCTACCACCGCGGCCGTGCCGCCTTCGACCAGCCCGACCCTTACGACGGCAGCTACGACTTCACCGACCCTCCTAGACGGCAGCATCGGCATCTCCGGTCAGTGATCGAATTGCTCCGGCGCCTCCCCTCTCTCTAAGAGAGTCTCTTCGCCGCCGCCTCACGCTCCCCACTCACCGCCACTTCCCGCATCACGCTCTTCTTCTGGAAGAAGGGATTGGAGGCTAGAATAATTTTTGTGCCTGCCGCGCCGCCACAGCTCGGCCCATCGGTTATTTTCTGTCTTGTGCTATTCTTCCGCTCTTGCCGAAGACGGTGCCACATCGCTTGACTCCTCAACGTCAGAGAGACAAGGAGAAATGGTTTCGGCGGCCGGCCGAGGTGCTGGGCGTGGGTTTTGAAAGTCCAAAGCTAGGACGGTTGTCGAGTACGCCCTGCGGGGGACGAATAAGCCCATCGGCGTTGCCGCTTACCGCATTGTCTCGACGCTACCCGTGCCAGAGCAGGTGGCGGATCTGCTGAAAGGGATCGGTTGATATGGCCTCTTCAGAATTGACGGAAGCGAGCATTCGCGCGGGCGCGTCTGAAAAGAGTTTTGCGCGCGGCCAGGAACTCTTTCGCCGCGGTGCCGTCTCGGATACCGCCATTCAGGGCAATACCGTGAGCGGCTTGTGCGAGGGCAGCGAGTCGCCCTTTTACAGGGTGCGGGCCGAGTTGGACGGTGGCGGCGTCCGCTCCGCCTCGTGCACCTGCCCCTACGACTTCGGCGGTTACTGTAAGCACATCGTCGCCCTGCTGCTCGCTTACGCGCGTAATCCTAGTCAGTTTGCCCTCCGTAGAGACCCCACGGAACTGCTCTCTGACCTGAGCCGCGAGCAACTGATTTCGCTAGTAACGAAGTTACTCAGCGAACATCCTGACCTGAGCAATCTGGTCGAGGCGGCGCTCGCCGCGCCGTCCGTGACCGGCGGGCGTAAGCCCTCGGCGGCTAGACGCAAAAAAGTTGACGCGGAAGTGTATCGGCGGCGCGTGAGGGGCATCATGCACGGCCTCGACCATATGCGTGCGTCCGAGGCGTACTGGCACGTCGGCGGCTTGGTCGAAGAGCTGCGCGGCGTGGAGAGGAGCGCGCGCGAGTTCCTCGACGCGGGCGCTCCCGAATCCGCGCTGAGGATTCTGCTCACACTCGTCGAAGAGAGCCACGGCGGCTTCGACTACATTGACGACTCGAACGGCGAGCTGGGCAATTACCTAGACGGCCTCGGCGAGACGCTGGCGGAGGTAATCCTTAGCCTTGACCTGGACGAGGATGAGCGCGAAGACATAGTCAGCGACCTCGATGACCTGCACGATAGACTCAGCGACTACGGCGTCGAAGGTCTGAACGTCGCCATCATGGCCGCACAATACGGCTGGGGCGAGCCGCAGGAAGGCCCAGCCCGCCGCACAGACGCGGATGATGATGCTGGGGACGAATGGGATGAGCCGGACGGGGGTTGGGATGACGAAGACGAGGGCGCGCCCGCCGCGGGCAGCGATTGGTATGCCCCGGCGTGGTCGCGTGAAGACCCCGCGCAAGTGTTGACGCGCGCGAAACTCAACGTTTTAGAGCGACAAGGGCGTGCGGACGAATACCTTGCGCTGTGCCTGCGCGCGGGCGCGCACCTGCGCTACGCACTGAAGCTTGTAGAACTCGACCGCCTGCCCGAAGCAGTCTCGCACGCGCTCAAGCACCTGAACGTCGCCGGCGAGGCTTTTACGCTGGCTCAACATTTACGCGAGTCCGGACACCTCGACGAGGCGATTCGCATCGGTGAGTGCGGGTTGCGACTTGGCGGACAAAAGGCCGCGCTCGGCCAGTGGCTCGGCGCGATTGAGGAGGCACAGGGGCGAACGAAGCAAGCGCTCGAAGCGTGGCTCGCCGCCTTCCGCGAAGCACCGTCTCTGCCCGCTTGGCAGACGGTCAAACGCTTGGCAGGGCCGCGCTGGAACAGACTGAAGCCGGAAGTCATGGCGTCCTTAGAGAAGTTCTACGACAAGCAGCCGCTCGCCGAAGTGCTCGTCGAGGAGCAGGAGTGGGACGCGGCCATCCGTGTCGCGGACAAGCACGCCGGAGACCAACGCGTCGCGGTGACGGTGGCTGACGCGCTCGTCGCGCGTCGCCCCGAATGGGTGATCCGCGCGAGCGTCAAGCAGGCCGAAGGGTTGATCGCGCCGACGAAAAGTAATCTCTACCCGGCCGCCGCTGACTGGCTGCGCCGTGCCAAAGCCGCCTACGCGCGGACGGGTCGGGCCGACGAGTGGCGAAAGTATCTGGTGCAATTGAAAGAGCAGTACCGGCGGCGCCCCGCGCTCATGGCTCAATTGGAAAGGTTATGATCAGCGTGCTGTTGGTGACTTAGAAGGGCTGGTGAAAGTGAGGCCCGGCCAGGAAGTCGTGAAGATTCCTTTGATGCCAGAAGGCGTTGAGCACTTCGCTTGCGCCAGGGGTGCGGCTAACTGTAGCCCGTTTAAGCTGACTGCCAGGCGGTGTCATTACCATAAAAATAGCCTGTGCGAGGGTCTCAAGGGTCTCGCACAGGCTTTCAGCTTTCGGGGATTGTGCTGACAAATTTACGCGGCGCTTGACGACTGCTCCGCGAGCCAAGCGTCGATCTCGTCGTCCTGCTCGCCAGACAGTTGCACGTGCCGCGCCAGCCCCGTCACGTTCCAGATGTGGTCGTGATGAAGAACCTCCTTCTGGTACGTGACGAAACGCAAGCACACCTCAAAGGAATGCTTCGACTGCGACTGCCTGCGGCCACGCCCGCGCCTCCTCCCACGGCTGTTCGACCGGGTGTCCATACTGGCGGTAGGGCGCGCCGGCAAAAGAGAGGTCTGCGCGGAAGGCGTGGCTTCGGGGAACAGCAGAGGTGGTGCCTCCCACTCGGCCGCAGCAGGTTGAACAGGGCTATCCTTGGGCGGCTGTTCTACCCCTCCCATCCACGGGTGTGGCGGGAAGAAGACGCGGATGTCCTCGGTGCTGACGTTGCCGCGCGAGACCTGGATCAGCCCGACCTCCTCTAACTCCATCAGGTGACGCGAGAGCTGCCCCTCGTCCTCGCCCAGTGCTGCGGCCTGCACTAGAAAGTGGAGTTGGACTGCGCCGCGGGAGTTAGCCTGTTGCGCTAGCATCGCATAGGCCAGCTTCGCGCCCCCGCTGACCTCCGGCCGCGACAGGAGCCAGAAGGGGACGAAGGCCCCGGCGAAGAAGTGGTAGACGTTGAAGTTCGCTTTCACTCACACTACTCCTTACACTAAAGGTTGATACAGCGCAGCCCTTCCTCCCATAACCCTTTTTAGCCGGCTGAAGTTCGTCAGTGGCGCGCCTTCGTTTCGCGAGCTTCGTGAATCTGAAAGATGATAAGTGAGGGGTGTCGGGAGGGTTGATTTTACAGTAGGAGTCTCATGCACGGGCAAAGTGAGGGGTGTGGGCTTTCACCTCTTCCCGGTCGCGGGCCCAGCCTCGATCCATTTGACGGCGCGCTCCGCGACGTTGGGCAGGTCATGAGGCTCGATCAGGTAGCCTGTGCGCCCGCTTTCATCGCCGCCTTTTTCTCCTCGGGCGTCGCGCGCTTGGAGTAGACAAGTATCGGGCGGGGCGCGACCCTCATGGTCGGACAAATGAGGAGACGAAGAGCCGCCCGTCGGCCTCACTCTGACTGTGGATGACTTCCGGGTTACTGCCGTCGCTCGCGACAGTCCATATCTCGTACCGCCTAGCTTGTCGATTAAAAACGGCGAAGGCGAGGGTGTCGTGCTCTCTCGACCAAGCGAGGCCGCCGGCGTGAAACTGGGCACCGTTGAGATTGCTCCACGGAAGTATGAGTTGACGTTGCTTGGTGACAATGTTGAATAGCTCTAATCCGCCCTGGGCGAACATCGCCAGACGGTTGCCGTCGGGTGCGAAGCAAGCCGCGACGACGGCCTCTCCAGGCTCTAGTATTTCTGTCGGCGTCCCGCCGGCGGCAGGAACGCGCATCAGCTTGGAGCTGACTCCGCCCGGCTCGCTCCGCATCCTGATGAAGATGATCTCTCGGCCGTCTGGACGCCAACTGGCGTAGCCGTCCCACATGCCCTCTTCGGTGTCGTCGCCGGTCAGTTTCGTCGCCTCGCCCGTTTTCAAGTCGAGAGCCCACAGGCGCAGTTGTAGCGGTTGTGTGTTCGGCGCGAACACAAAGGCGACGCGTGAATGGTCAGGGGATAAGAATCCCGCCCCCTCCATCCCTTCGACGTTGACCAGACGCCGCCACACACCCGTAGGCGGGTGATATGTAAACAGGTGATCGACGACTTCCCCGGTTGCAGCGACTTCATGCACAGACACGGCGAGGATATCTTGTAATGAGTCGCCGGAGGCGTGGACGTAGCTACGCCTCCCCTCGGGCGCGAGGAGCTGCTTTAGGTCGTGCCCGTCAAGATTGATGGTATTGACCGAATCTTGAAAAGGGACTTGGCCGATGCTGACGAATAAGATCACTTCCCTATGCGGCCCGCGCGCCGCCTTGCGCCGTGAACAACTCCAGCACAGACCTCCCAGCGTCAACGCCAGGCACAGGCATAACAATCTTCTCGCCATGACGCACAGCGCGCCTCAGATGTGGCAGAAGAAGAAGAACTCCCCGCCCTGAAGCGGCACATCCTTAATGAAGGGGGTCTCCACGCACGGGGCGCGGCCGAGGGGCCGATGCCGACGCTCCACTGCGCGTCCGTGATGGCGTCCGGGTAGTCGCTGAGGCCGAAGGCGTTGGTCACGCCTTGAAAGACGGATCGGGTGCCCGAGCTGAGGTTGCTCCTCCGCGTGAGCAGGCGGCCGCGGTTCGGCACGCCGGGCATCGGGAGCAAAGCCATTTCGAGCAGCGGCCCTACTGTCGCCTGAAGCGCGTGAATCCTAATCCTCCCGCTAAAACTCGGCGGGAGGGCCGGGAGGCAGCCCCATGATGTTACCACCGCAGACGTCACCGACAGCAGCACCAGCACCTTATAGCAGTGATTCCGCGGCAGGACGCATCCGACGATGAACTGATCTTCGACCCGCAGCGTACGGGGAGGAAGAGACGCCAGTTGATGGTCTGCTTCGAGCGGGCAGTGAAGGAGGCCGGGATTGGCGATTTCCACTTCCACGACCTCCGGCACACCTTCGCCACGAGGCTCAGGGCGGCGAACGTGCACGAGTACGACATCGCCGACCTGCTGGGCCACTCGACGACGCCGGGCGAGACGCGCAACACCAAGGTCACGCGCGGCTACGCGCATGGTGTCCCGCAGAGGCTCAGGGACGCCGTCAACAGCTTGGAGGCGGGGAAGCGCCTGATTTCGGGTACGCCAACTCTACGCCAAGTGGCAAAAGGGGCCTGAGCAGGGATGAACAAGCCAACCCGCCCAAGCCCCTCTAAGTGGCTGAGCCTGAAAGAAGTATGGCGGAGAGGGTGGGATTCGAACCCACGGTGGCCTTTCGACCACTCCGGTTTTCGAGACCGGTGCACTAAACCACTATGCGACCTCTCCGCAAAAAGAAAGTGATGAAGTCAGAGTGCAGACTTAAAACCGCTCCGGCCTTCGAGGCGGGCGCACTAAACCGCGACTCTTAATTCTGCACTCATCACTCTGGATTCTGCACCGACTTCCGGCGGGCCTTGAAGAATTCCTGCATCAGCGCGCGGCACTCCTCCACGAGCACGCCCGGCGTCAGCTCCATCCGATGGTTCAAAGAGCTTGCGTCGCAGACGCGGAAGACCGACTCGACCGCGCCGGCCTTCTCGTCGCGCGCGCCGTAGACGAGCCGCCGCACGCGCGCCTGCACGAGCGCCCCGGCGCACATCGCGCACGGCTCGACCGTGGAGTAGACGATCGCACCCGTCAGCCTGTAGTTGCCAAAAACCCTGGCCGCTTGCCTGAGCGCGACGACCTCGGCGTGCGCCGTCGGGTCACAGTCCGTACGCGTCCGATTGCCCGCCTGCGCCAGGAGTGCGCCCGCTTCCGTCACGACACACGCGCCGACGGGCACCTCGCCGCGACCGCAAGCCTCCTC
>JALZHT010000578.1 GCA_030860645.1 Acidobacteriota bacterium | reverse complement strand
CCCTTGCGGCCGGCCTGCGCGACGATCTCGGCCTCGCGCTCGTGGTGCTTGGCGTTGAGGACGTGGTGGTAATTCTGCGGGCCGTCCTGCTCGATGACGATGTTGCCGCGCTCGTCCTTGTGCGGGATGCCGGCCTTCGCCAAACGGCGCGAGATCAACTCCGAGTTCTCGACCGAGACGGTGCCGACCAGCACGGGCTGGCCCTTCTCATGCAGCTCGACGATCTCCTCGACGACCGCCTCCCACTTCTCGGGGAGCGTGCGGTAGATCACGTCCGGGTTGTCCTTGCGGATCATCTCGCGGTGCGTCGGGATGACGGCGACTTCGAGCTTGTAGGTCGAGTCGAACTCGGCGGCCTCGGTCTCGGCCGTGCCGGTCATGCCCGAGAGCTTGTCGTAGAGGCGGAAGTAGTTTTGCAGCGTGATGGTCGCGAGCGTCTGGTTCTCGCGCTCGATCTTGACCTGCTCTTTCGCCTCGACGGCCTGGTGCAAACCGTCCGACCAGCGCCGCCCCGACATCAGGCGGCCCGTGAACTCGTCCACGATGATGACCTCGCCGTCCTGCACGACGTAGTGGTGGTCGAGCTTGTAGAGCGTGTGCGCCTTCAGCGCGTTCTCGACGCAGTGCAGCATCTCCATGTTCGACGGGTCGTAGAGGTTGCCGACGCCGAGGAGGCGCTCGGCGTGGTCAACGCCCTCCTCGGTGAGCACCGCCGAGTGCTGCTTCTCGTCAACGATGTAGTCGCCGGGGCCGGGCTTGTTGTCCGCGCCCATCTCGGCGCGCTTGAGGTGCGGGATGACGGCGTTGGCCTGGTAGTACTTGTCGGTCGCTTCGTCCGACGCGCCCGAGATGATGAGCGGCGTGCGCGCCTCGTCGATGAGGATGGAGTCCACCTCGTCAACGACCGCGTAGTAGTGCGCGCGCTGGACGCAGGTGGCGAGGTCGAACTTCATGTTGTCGCGCAGGTAGTCGAAGCCGAACTCGTTGTTGGTGCCGTAGGTGATGTCGGCGGCGTAGGCGTCCTTGCGCTCCCAGTCGTCGAGGTCGTTGACGATGGCGCCGACCGAGAGGCCGAGGAACTTGTAGATGCGGCCCATCCACTCGGCGTCGCGCGTGGCGAGGTAGTCGTTGACGGTGACGACGTGGACGCCGCGGCCCGTCAGGGCGTTGAGCGTAGCCGGGAGCGTGGCGACGAGCGTCTTGCCCTCGCCGGTGCGCATCTCGGCGATCTTGCCCTGGTGGAGCGCGATGCCGCCGATGAGCTGCACGTCGAAGTGGCGCATCCCCGTCGCGCGCACCGAAGCCTCGCGCGTGAGCGCGAAGACCTCGGGCAGGGTGTCGTCGAGCGCCTCCTGCGTGCGCCGCTTGCGCTCCTTGCGCGCCTCCTCGCCCTTGCCGGGGATGTCCCCGATGGCGGCGATGACCTGCTCGCGGTAGCGCACGACGCGCTCGCGCATCTCGTCGTCGGAGAGCCGCTGCATCTCGGGCTCCAGCTCGTTGATGCGGGCGACGAGCGGCTGGAGGCCCTTCAGGTAGCGCTGGTTGCTGCTGCCGAAGACTTTGGTCAGAAATTTATCAATCATCTTCTTAAATCCTTATCCGAAAAAACAGTCCGGGGTCCGGAGTCTGTAAGCCTGGAGTCAAAGACTTTTTTTGACTCCGGGCTTGAGACTTCGGACTCACGACTTAATCGCTTTGAGCGATTCTATGTGAGCGGCGGGGGGGTGGCAAGCCGTCGGTAAGTTTCGGGTTGCGGGTTTCGAGGTTCGAGTTAAAAACAATTTCTTAACTCGAAACTCGAAACTTTAAACTCGAAACTCCCGAGGATTTAGCCGAAGGGGTCAGTTCGGGGTGACTTGCTTGAGGAGGAGGTTGCCCATCGCCTCGCGGGTGGTGTCGAGGTTCATCACGAGCTGCTTGCCGCTCGCGGAGATTTTCATGTTGTTGAGGATGGGAGCCTCGGGCGTGCCGCGCCGCACCATGCGCGCGACGTTGAGCATCACGCGGTAGCCGCGGGCCATCTCCTCGGCGCGCGCCGCCGAGGGCGTCTCCGAGGCGGTGTGGGCCGTGAAGCTGTCGCCGTCGAGCGTGAAGGTCATCCGGACGCGCGAGACCCCTTCGAGGGGCTGGAGCGCGCGGCTCTCGCTGAGCGACTGGACGAAGTCCTGCGCGACGGCGCGGAAGTGCGGGTTGGCGGCCGACGCGCCCGTGATGACCGCGTTCGAGAGCGTGCCGTCCTCGGCGCGGTCGACCTCGACCGTGAGCGCCTGCCGCTTCGAGAGGTCGAGCTTGCCCTGCTCCTTGAGCCGCCGCGAGCGCGCGAGGAAGGCGCGGAACGGGGCCATGTTGATCTTGGCCGGCTTCCTGGCGGCCGCGTCCACCTTCTGCGCCTGCGCGAAGACCACCACGCCGGACGCCGGCAGCACGCCGAGGACGAACGCGCCGAGCACCGCCGCCCGCGCGAAAAAGACCCTGCTGAAAAGTGTGTTCCGCATCATTTTGAAATTTTAGATTTTAGATTTCCGATTTCCGATTTGAAGAACGGACACCGCTCTCGCCTTCAAATCGCAAATCAAAAATCTAAAATCGCAAATCCTTTATCCTTTGCCCTGCGCCTCGGCCGCCTTCTTGGCGAGCATGGCGGCGATCATCTTGCCGGCGGCCTCGCGCGGCATCTCGAAGTCCATGACGAACTGCTTGCCGTCGGCGCTGACTTTCAGGTTCTTGTACAGCTCGCCCTCGTCCGTCCCCTCGCGCGACTTGCGGGCGACGGCGAGGAGCAGGCCGTAGCCGGTCGCCATCTGCGAGGCGCGCGCGTCGGTGTCAATCTCGCCGGTAATCTGGACGGAGAGCTTCTGCTGGTCGAGCCGGAGCCTCATCCGCACCTGCTTCGCCCCCTTGAGGAGCGCGAGCACCTTGCTCTCGCTGAGGGCCGTGATGAACTCCTGCGCGAGCAGGGCCATGGTCTCGTCGTTGGCCTGCTCCCACTCCAGCCTGACCGTGTCGCGGTTGAGCGTCCCGTCCTCGTTGCGCTCGGCCGTGGCCGTCACGCCGACCGTCCCGCTCAGGTTCAGCTTGCCCTGGTCGAACATCGCCTTGCCCTTCTGCGCGATGTCCTCGAAGGGCTTGGTGTTGATCTTCGGCGGGCGCTCGACGCCGTTGGCGGCGGCGATCTTGTCCAACTCCGCCTCCTGCGCCTTCTGCTGCGCCTCGTCGGGCGAGGCCGCGGGCGAAGGCGTCGCCCCGGCCTGCGCGATCTCCTGGGGCG
>JALZHT010000577.1 GCA_030860645.1 Acidobacteriota bacterium | reverse complement strand
CTTCGACCTCGTCGCCGTCGGCCTCGACATGGCCGGCTTCGGCCGCAGCGGGGCCGTCGAGGCCCTCAGCGAAGTCGCGCCGCGCACCTCGCTCATCGCCATCCACCACCGACCCGCCGAGATTTTGCGCGCGGCCACGCACTCCCGGCTCGCGGCCGTGCTCCCGCGCCCCGTCCGCGTCAAGGACTTCATGTACGCCGTCGCCTGCGCCCTCAAGGAGCCGGCGGCCTTTGATACCGTCTGAGGCCCCGCTAGCGGGCGCGCGGCTCTCAGGAAGAGTCGGCCCGGCCCGCCTCACGCTCACGCCATTCACACCCCCGCGCTGCGGCGCGGCTCATCCCGTCGGACAGTTTAAGGAGAAGACCACCATGACCAAGCTGAGAAAGAAACTGGGCCTCGTCCCGCTCGTCGTCGCCGCCCTCGTGGCCGGCGGCGGGGCCGCCGCCTTCGCGCAGCGCCAGCTCGTCGGGCGGCCCGAAGTCAGCGTCAGCCTCGCCGGCACCGTCGAGCGCGGCGGCCAGCGGCTCGCGCTCGACCGGGTCGAGAGCGTCCACCCGGGAGAGATTCTGGAGTGGCAGATCGTGTCGTCGAACGAGGGCACGGGCGCCGCGCGCGACTACAAGGCGGTCGGCCACATCCCCACGGGCACGGCCTTCGTCGCCGACAGCGCCGAGGGTGAGGCCGGCTCCGTCGTCACCTACAGCATTGACGGCGGCAAGACCTTCTCGACCCAGCCCATTCTCGAAGAGCAGCAGCCGGACGGCACCGTCAAGCGCGTGCCCGCGCCGGTCTCCATGTACACGGAAGTGCGCTACGAGTGGTCGGACGCACTGGCCGCGGGCGGGAAACTCTCCGCCTCGTACAAGGTGCGCGTCAAGTAGATGGGGATTTGAGCGAGGCCGCCCGCCCCGCCCCCGCGTCTCACACCCCGCCACGGCGGGCCGCCCGCTTCCCCCACCGACCAGAGTGAGGAACTAGAAGATGAACCAGCGAACCCAGACCCCCACGCTCGTGCGCACCCTCCGCGGCACGCTCCTCGCGCTCGCCACCGTGTGCCTGCTCGCCGCCCCCGCCGCCGCGCAGTCCACCACCAACGGCGGGACGCAGATCAACAACCAGGCGTCGGCCAGCTACTCCGACGGCTCGACGACCTACAACGTCACGTCGAACACCGTGACCGTGACGGTCGCTAACGTCTCCGGCCTCGTCATCAGCCCCGACGGCGGCTCGATCCCGACCGCGGTCGCCGGCGAGACGGACGTGGACTTCTCCTTCACCGTCACCAACTCGGGCAACTACGCCACGCAGGTGCGGTTCCCGGCCGGCGGCGGGGCCATCTTCTCCTCCGGCCCCATCACCGTCACGGGCGCGCACATCGACGTGGACGGCGACGGCTTCGACGCGGACGACGACATAGACATCTTCGGCAACGGCGCGCCCGTCCTCTACCCGTCGGCCTCGCCCTACCTGGCGCGCAACAACTCCTTCATCGTCATCGTGCGCGTCTCCGTGAACGCCGGCGCGGCGACGGGCGCGAGCATCGGCGTCACGCTTGGCGACGCCGCGGCCGACAACGAAGCCTCCGAAGGCACGAACACCGAAGTCCGCACCTCGATCCCGGCGTCAATGTCCGCGCCCGCCAACGGCGAGTCCGAGGCCGTCGGCAGCGCCTCGACCACGGTCGAGAATGACGCGCGGTTGCAGGTCGAGTTGGACGTGCCGGCCGGCCCCGTCGCGCTCGGCTCGAACATCACCTACAGCGCGACGGTGCGCAACACGGGCTCGCGCGACGTTGGCCCGCGGACGTTCCAGAACGTCACGGGCGGCTCGGCGACGGGCGTCTTCGTCGTCGTCCCCATCCCGTCGAGCACCGTCTTGCAGTCGATCCCGGCGCTCCCGGCCGGCGTCACCGTGCTCTACTCGGTGTCGCCGCTCGGCAACGACCCCGGCCCCGGCGACCCGCCGGCCACCGGCCCCGTCTCGAACGCCGTGGCGTGGACTTACGCGCCGCCCGCCGTGCTCTCCTCGACGACGCGCGTCGCCTTCCGCGTCAACAACGGCGGCGCGCTCGCGCCGGCCGCCTTCGTTGACAACCTCGACCTCGTGCTCACCATCCAGACCGGCATCAACGCCTCCGTCCCCGTCTACGGCATCGCCGAGGCGTTCGGCCGCAACAGCGTGAACACGCCCCTCACCGACCAGAACGACCACTCCTCGGGCCAGATCGCCAACCAGGGCGACGGCAACGCCAACTTCAACGAGCCGCGCCACGGCACGGACGCCGCCACGGCCACGCAGGGCCTCCGGCTCCCGACGCTGCTGACGCAGGTCGGCGACGTGCTGCTCGGCCCCGCGGGCGCGCCCGGCGCGCTCGGCCCCGGCGGCGACAACAACCTCGACTACACCAACAGGTCGGTCGCGCCCGCGGCCATCAACGGTCTCTCGCACCTCGACACGCTGTCGGGCGCGGTCTCCGTTGATTTCGTCAACACCGTGCAGAACACGGGGAACGCCGACGACACCTTCACGTTCTCCGCGCCCACGGCCCCCGCCGGCTTCAGCGTCGCCATCAGCACGGACGGCGGCACGAACTTCGTGCCGGCCTCCTCGAACCCGACGCTCGCCGTCGCCTACGGCGCGACGGCCAACGTCATCGTCCGCGTGACGACGACCAACAACGCGGCCGTCCTCCAGGGCTTCTCGACGACGATCCGCGCCACCTCGGCCACCACGCCGGCCGAGACCAACGACACCATCAACCGCCTCTACACGGGCTTCCTGCGGCTCCAGAAGACGGCGACCATCTTCAACAACACGACCACGGGCAACGGGCAGGACGACCCCGGCCCCGACGACGCCGTCCCCGGCGCGGACATCGAGTACGTCATCACGTACACGAACATCTCCGTCGGCGGCGGCGGCGCGGGCTGCGTCGACCTCGTCGCCTCGTCGGTCGTCATCCGCGAGCGCGGCGACTCCGCGCCGAACAACTGGAACGCGACCACCACGCAGGTCACGTCCCCGATGCCCGTGGACGCCAACTCGACCGGCACGCCCGGCACCGTCACCGACGAGCAGACGGGCCTCCCCGTGACGGCCACCACCGTCCGGCTGCAAGACGCCGTCCCCGACCTCGGCCCGCAGGCCACGGGGACGTTCACGTTCCGCCGCCGGATCAACTAACAGAGGGTGCTGGGTTCTAGGTGCTGGTAAAAGACAGCGCCCAGCACCCGGCACCTAGAACCCAGAACCCTTTCGCTGATCTTCTC
>JALZHT010000576.1 GCA_030860645.1 Acidobacteriota bacterium | reverse complement strand
GCCGGGGCGGCGAGACCGTGTTGCGCGTGGCCGCGATGCCGCTTCTGGCCGACCCGACCGCGTGGCGCGTCGCGGCCGAGACCGACCGCGCCATGCACCGCTTCGACCTGTCCATCAACCGGCCGGCTGACATCGAATCGCTGCGCAACCGCCTCCGCGTCGAGAAGCCGACCGACGAGGACGCCCGCCTGGTGGCGCGCGCCGCCGAGGACGAGGCGGCCCGCGTGCTCCTCGACTTCGCGCGCTTCCCGGCGGCGCGGCTCCGGCGCGGCTGCCTCGGGGAAGTCATCGTCCAGTTCTCCGACCTCCGCTTCACCGAGCCGGGCCGCAACGCGCGCGGCGGCAGCTTCTCGCTCGAAGTCCCGCTCAAGCCTTGAAAGGATTTTAGATTTTAGATTTTTGATTTGCGATTGGAAGATGACAGCCGCGCTGTCTTCAATCAAAAATCAACAATCAAAAATCTAAAATCCTTTATCTCCCGTTCTGATTTTCGAACGCGGGTCTATTATTTCGGACGCCGGTTCTGTTAATCTTCTCGGCGCTCTCCCGCTTTGTCTTGAAAGGAAGCACACACGAGATGAGAAAACTGATCGCGCCCTCGCTGATGCGGGCCGCCCTCGTCGTCTTCGCCCTCGCGGCGGCCGCTTCGGCGCAAGCCCCCGCCGACGCCCGCGGCGCGCTGGCGTCCTTCCCCGAGTCGCAGGCCGTCCTCCACGTCAACGCCCGCCGCATCATCAACGAAGCCCTGCCGCGCCTGCTCCCGAAGGCCGAGTACGACAAGATGATCGCCGAGTCGCGCAAGGTCGGCTTCGACGTGCGCGACGTGCATTCCGTGACCGCCGGCATCCGCTTCGCCGAGCCGGCGCAGCCCGGCGGCATTCCCGAAGTCCTCCTCGTCATGCGCGGCGACTTCAGCGCCGACGCCCTGCTCGCGCTCGCCCGCGTCGCCGCCAGCACGCAGAACCTCCAGCCGCGCGAGGAGTTCATACACAACAAGCCGATCCAGGTCTTCGACCTGACGGGCCTCGGCAGGAGCGAGGAGGGCGCGAAGCCGCCCTCGTTCCCGTTCAAGGAGGTCGCGGCCGTCGCGATAGACGCGCACACGCTCGCCGTCGGCGTGCCCGGCTACGTGCGGGCCGCGGTGGAAGCGGCCCACGGGCAGGGCCGCCTCCGGGCGTCGCTCATAGACCTGGCGGCGGGCGACCCGCAGGCGCTGTGGAGTTTGACGGCCGAGCTGCCCGAGAACCTGGCGCAGCACGTCCAGAAGCTCGGCGTCCCGCCGAACGAGGAGATGAACCGCATCCTCGGCTGGCTCCGGCAGGTCAGCCTCTCGAACGGGATGGACGCGCTCAACTTCACGCTGCGAGCGGCCGTCCTGGCCGACAGCCCCGACCACGCCAACGCCATCAGCGGCCTCGTCCGGATGGGGCTGACCGCGGCCGAGAGCGCCGCCCAGCGCGACATCGAGCGCAAGCGGCACAAGCCCGACGAGTCGTGGCAGGCGCGCATCGCGCTCAAAGCCATCCGCACCTTCGTCAACCGCGCCGAAGGCAACACCGTCGTGCTCGGCGTCTCTCTCTCGCAGAGCGCCTTCGCCGAAATCGTCAGGAGAGAGTTCGTCAAGAAGCCCGCCGCGCCGCGCAGGGGCCGGAGGCGCGCGGCCCGCAGAAGATAAGTAAAAGCCGTGAATCGTCAATCGTGAATCGTCAATCGTGGTTGAGTCGTTGGTGACTTGAATGGTCATCGCTCAAGCCGAGAGAGCGTCAACCCGCGATTCACGATTGACGATTCACGATTCACGGCTTTTAATCTTTGTGAGGTGAGATTTGACGGCTTCCCCCGAACAGAAGCGGGCGCGGCGGATCGTCTGGCTGTTGAAGAAGGAGTACCCGGACGCGCGTTGCAGCCTGAATTACGACAGCCCGCTCGAACTCCTCGTCGCCACCATCCTCTCCGCGCAGTGCACGGACGAGCGCGTCAACCAGGTGACGCCCGCGCTCTTCCGCAAGTACCGCACCTGCGACGACTACGCCGCCGCGCCGACTCCGGAGCTTGAGCAGGACATCCGCCCGACCGGCTTCTTCCGCAACAAGGCCCGCGCGATTCAGGGCGCGTGCCGGCAGCTCGCCGAGCGCCACGGCGGCCGCGTGCCCGCCTCGATGGAGGAGCTTTTGCGGCTGCCCGGCGTGGCGCGCAAGACGGCCAACGTCGTCCTCGGCAACGCCTACCGGCTCTCGACCGGCGTCGTCGTCGACACGCACGTCGCGCGCCTCTCCGGGCGGCTCGGACTCTCCGCGCAGAAGTCGGCCGAGAAGATCGAGCAAGACCTGATGGGCCTCATCCCCGAGCGGGACTGGATTGACTTCTCGCACCTCCTCATCGCCCACGGCCGCAAAATCTGCAAGGCCCGCACCCCGCTGTGCGGCGAGTGCCTCCTGAGCGACCTGTGCCCGTCGGCTTTTCTGTTGAGTGTTTGAAATCGCGGGTCGTGATTTCAAGGCGAGCCGGCGCGCGGCGGGCAGCGGCCCACCTTTCTTATTCCCTCTCTTCCTCGAACCACTCCTGCGTCATGTCGCACCAGAGGGCGAGGCCGCGCCAGTCGCGGAAGCGTGAGTAGAAGCGGGCGATCTTCTGGTCGTCGCAGGCGCGCCCGCGGTGGCGCTTGCGCGCGAACTGGGCGCGCACCCAGGAGTCGAGCGCGAGCACGTCGTAGCGGCCGATGAGCTTCAAGAGGTTCTCCGCGGCGTAGTCGCCGACGCCCTTCACCTTCTTCATCTCGCGCTTGAGTTGATCGGTCAGCAGGTCGCTCGCGAGCCACGCTTCGGGGTCAATCTCGCCCGCCGCGACGCGCACGGCCAACTCCTTCAGGTACTCGGCGCGGTAGCCGGCGCGCACCACGTCCCTGTAGAACTCGACGGGCCGGGCGGCCATCGCCGCGGGCGTGGGGAACGCGCGCCGGCCGTCCTTCGCCTCGCGGCCGAGGTTTTCGACGAGGCCCGTCACCATCTTCTTCGTCAGCGCCCACGTGCAGTTGGTCGTGCAGATGGATTTGACGAGGTCTTCGAAGACGGTGGGCGAGCGCAGCAGGCGGCCCGCGCCGTCGCGCGCGATCCAGGCGAACTCGGGGTCGGCGGAGACGGCCGCGTAGAAATGCGCCATGTCGTCGTCGAGCCGGAACATGTGCCGCACGTCGCGGCGGACGCGCGCCGCCTCCCGCTGATTCAGCCGGCGCGAGGCGCGCACGCCGAGGCCGCCGTCGCCGCCCGTCAC
>JALZHT010000575.1 GCA_030860645.1 Acidobacteriota bacterium | reverse complement strand
CGCGCGCGCCGGCGCGACAGCAAGCGGGCGGTCGCCTACGTCTGCCCCATGCACCCGGACATCCGCGAGCGTTCGCGCGGGACTTGCCCGAAGTGCTTGATGGACTTGGTGGCGGAGCCGCGCGGCGCGAAGGCGGGCGGCGCGGAGGTTGACGCCGGCGGCGGCGGGGCAGGAGCCTCCGCGTCGGGCGGCATGTGAAGGAGGAGCGATGATTCACGCACCGGCAATCGGGATGATCGGGACGCAGGAGCTGCTGATCGTCCTCGTCATCCTACTGCTCATCTTCGGCGGGTCGCGCCTGCCGCAACTGGCGAAGGGGCTCGGCAAGAGCATCCGCGAATTCAAACAGGGCGCGACCGGGGCGGATGAGGCCGCGGGCCTCGGCGAAGCGGCGGGCCGGCAGCTTGAATAGCGGCAGCCCACTTCGTCCAAGAGTCCGGTCGGGACGGGTCGGGCGGAGGGCGACGATGCAACTCCTTTCAGTCAGGTTCTTCGGTTTTTTAGAGTTCATCGGGACGACCGAGCTGCTCGTGGTGCTCTTCGTCGCGCTCCTCGTCTTCGGCCCGCGCAAGCTACCCGAGCTGGGCCGCTCGCTCGGCCGGGCACTCAACCAGGTGCGCGCCGCCTCGGACGACTTCAAGCGGACGTGGGAGGCGGAGGCTTTGCAGGAGGGCGAGGCACGAGACCCGCTGGCGCTACCCGCCGGCTCCGACGCGGGAGGGCGGCGCGCTGAGACTGCTGACGCGACGGTGCTGAGCGATGGGCAGGGAGCCGAAGGCGGCTTGGTCGGCCCCGCCCTTGAAGCCCGGCCGGCGGAGGCGAACGGCTGAGGTGAGGCCCGACCGTGTGTGCATGCTTAAATCACCAGCGTGGGGGTTGACATGACATACATCAGGAAAAGCTACACGCCCCAACCGACGCGCTGGCGCGAGCCCCGCCTGAGTGTGGCGGCCACCCTCGTGGCGTTCGCGTTGATGGCCTGCGTCGCCGGACCCTCTGCGGCGCAGCAGGCGGTCTCCTCGGCGACGCTCGGCGGGCGCGTGGAAGACGCTAACGGTGCCGCGGTCGGCGGCGCGGCCGTCGTCGTCACGAACCTCGGCACGAACCAACACCTGAGCGCCACGACCGACGAGGACGGTCGCTTCCGTTTCGCGTACGTGCCGGTCGGCGACTACCGCCTGCTCGTCGAGTGCGGCGGCTTCTCCCCCACGGCCTTACGGCTCACGCTCGCGGTCGGGCAGGCGGCCGATGTGCGCGTCACGCTCGCGGTCGGCGGCCTCGCCGAGTCGGTCGAGGTGATGGGCGGCGCGCCGCTCGTCGAGTCGGCGCGGACGCAGGTCTCGGAGACGGTGACGCCGCGCGAGGTGGACGCCCTGCCGCTGAACGGCCGCAACTACCTCGACCTCGCGCTCCTGCTGCCCGGCGTCTCGCGCACCAACACGGGCTCGGCCCAGCGGTTCGCGGAAACGTCCGCCGTGGCCGGCACCGGCCTCTCCGTCGCAGGCCAGCGCAACCTCAACAACTCCTTCGTCGTCGACGGCCTCTCGGCCAACGACGACGCGGCCAACCTCGCCGGCACGGCCTTCAGTCAGGAGGTCGTGCGCGAGTTTCAGGTCGTGACCTCGGGCGGGGTCGCCGAGTTCGGCCGCGCCTCGGGCGGCGTCGTCAACGTCGTCACCAAATCTGGCACTAATGACTTCAGCGGCCGCGTCTACGGCTTCCTCCGCAACCAGCGGCTCGACGCGCGCAACCCGCTCGCGCCGCGCAAAGACCCGCTCACGCAGGCGCAGTACGGCGCTTCCCTGGGCGGCCCCGTGCGCCGCGACCGCACCTTCTTCTTCGCCAACTTCGAGCAGACCCGCCGCAACGACGCGGCCGTCATCACCATCCGGCCCGACGACGCGGCGCGCATCAACCGCCGCCTCGGCGAGATTGCTTACGCGGGCCCGCGCGTCGAGACGGGCGTCGTCACGGCCGGCCACGACGTGACCAACTTCTTCGCGCGCTTCGATCACCGCCTCGGCGAGACGACCAGCCTCGCCGCGCGCTACAGCCTCTATGACTTCGCAGCCCTCAACTCGCGCACCGTCGGCGGCCTCAACGCCTCGAGCCGCGGCACGGGCCTCGACAGCCGCGACCAGACCCTCGCCGCCAGCGCCGTCACGACCCTCGGCACCCGAACCCTCAACGAAGCGCGCCTCCAGTTCACGCGCAGCCGCCTCTCGGCTCCGGTCAACGACGCGCAAGGCCCCGCCGTCAACATCAGCGGCGTCGCCAGCTTCGGCACCGCGACCTTCTCGCCGACGGCACGCGCCCTCGACATCTTCGAGTTCACGGACAGCGTCACGTACCAGCGCGGCGCACACTCCTTCAAAGCCGGCGCCGACTTCCTGCTCAACCGTGTCAACATCACCTTCCCCGGTGCCGTGCAGGGCGTCTACACCTTCACCTCCCTCGCCAACTTCCTCGCCGGCAATTACGCCACTTTCCAGCAGGCGTTCGGCGAGGCTGCGCAGTTCCAGTCGAACCCGAATCTCGGCTGGTTCGTCCAGGACGAGTGGAGGCCGCGCGCCGACTTGACCGTCAACCTGGGCCTGCGCTACGACGCGCAGTACCTGCCTGAGCCGATCAGGACCGACGCGAACAACTTCGCGCCCCGCGCCGGGCTGGCCTTCGCGCCGGGGGATCGCAAGACCGTGTTGCGCGCCGGCTTCGGCCTTTACTTCGACCGCCTCCCACTGCGGGCCACGTCGAACGCCTTGCAGCGCGACGGCTCGAAGTACGTCGTCGCGCAACTCGGCCCCGGCGACGCGGGCGCGCCGGCGTTCCCCGACGTCCTGCCCGCGCTCCCTTCGAGCCTGCCGACGCGCCCGAACGTCACGCGCATCGACCCCGACATCGAGAACAGCTACAGCCTGCAATACAACGCCCAGGTCGAGCGCGAGTTGCCGGGGGGCGGCTCGCTGTCGGTCGGCTACGCGGGGCTGCGCGGCAAGCACCTGATCCTCTCGCGCAACGTCAACGCGCCGACGCTCTCGGCGGCCGAGGCGCGGCGGCGCGGCGTCCCGAACCTCGGGCGGCCCGACCCGCTCTGGGGCAACGTCTCCCGCTACGAGTCTTCGGGCGTCTCGGCCTTCGACGGCCTGCTCGTCGCCTTCAACCAGCGTGCGTCGTCGTGGGCGACCGTGCGCGCCTCCTACACCTACTCGAAGGCAATTGACAACTCCGGCAACTTCTTCTTCTCGACGCCGCAGGACAACGCGGACCTCCGCGC
>JALZHT010000574.1 GCA_030860645.1 Acidobacteriota bacterium | reverse complement strand
CGCGAACTCCTGCGCGTAGCGGTCGGCGCTGACCTGCATCGGCGTGCCGCCCTCGGCGCTCACGCGGTACACGTCCTGGCTCCCCGCGATGTCGCGCGCGAAAGAGGAGAAGTAGAGCCAGCGCCCGTCGTAAGACCACGAGTCGAGCTGCTCGAACGAGTCGTCGAAGGTCAGGCGGCGCAGCTCACCCGTGTCGAATGTGAGCACGTAGAGGTCGCCGTTGCCGGAGCGCCCCGAGGTGAAGGCGAGCCGGCGGCCGTCGGGCGAGTAGAGGGGCCGGGACTCGGTCGCCGGGTGCGAGACGAGCAGCCGCGCCTCGCCGCCCCCGGCCTCAACCGTCCAGATGTCGCCGCCCGAGACGAACGCGACCTCCGCGCGGTCGGGCGAGATGGCCGGCTCGTAAAAGTACGGCCGCGGCGCGGGCCGACTCTCGTTCGAGCTTTGCGCGCGGGCGGACGGCGCGGCCGTGCCCGGCGCGAAGATCAACAGGCTCAGGAGGCACGCGCAGAACTGTTTACCGACGAGCATTCATTCCTCCGAAAAATTTCCGAGAGATTGGACGAAGAGGCGTTGGTGCGAAAAGCCTTGCCGCATCAATATAGCAGAAGAGGGTGCCGGGCAAGACACTTGCTTCTTCCCCGGCACCCGGCACCTGACACCCGGCACCCATCCTTTGCCTTTTGCCTTCGCTGATGCTACTTATCGGAGCGATGTCCGTGCTTCTCATCTTCGTGGACGGCCTCGGCATCGGGACGCGCGGGGCGCACAACCCGCTCGACCTGCTCGGCGAAGAGGCCGCGCCGCTCGCAATCTTTCAAGACGAGGAGCCGCGGCTGCCCTTCGGCGGGGTGCTCGCGCCGACGGACGCGCGGCTCGGCGTCGAGGGCCGCCCGCAGAGCGCCTCGGGGCAGACGACCATCCTCACCGGCGTCAACGCCCCCGCGCGCCTCGGCTATCACAAGCAGGGCTTTCCCAACGAGGCCCTGCGCGACATCATCCGCGAACATTCCGTCTTCCTCCGGCTCGCGCGCGCCGGCGTCGGCCCGAACACCTTCGCCAACACCTACACGAGGCGCTTCTTCGACGAGCGCCCGCGCTGGGTCTCGGCCACGACCGTCGCCGTCGAGGCCGCCTCCCTGCGCTTCAACACCGTCGAAGACCTGCGCGCCGGCCGCTCCCTCTTCCACGACTTCACCAACCGCCTCCTCGCCGCGCGCGGCGAGGACGTGCAGACGCGCACGCCCGAGGAGGCCGCGGCCGTCCTCGCCGGGGTGGCCGGCGCGCACCGCTTCACGCTCTACGAGCACTTCATCGCCGACCGCGCGGGCCACGAGCAAGACCTCGAAGGCGCGCTGCTGACCCTGAAGAATCTCGCGCGCTTCGTCCGCGCCGTGCTCGGACGGCTCGACCTCGAACGCTTGAACGTCCTTCTGACGAGCGACCACGGCAACGTCGAAGACCTCTCGACGCGCAACCACACGCTCAACCCCGTCCCCACCCTCGCGTGGGGGCCGGCGCGCGAGCGCGTCCGCCGCCGCGTCCGCACGCTCGCCGACATCACCCCGACCATCCTCGACATCCTCCGACCGGACGAGGCCCGCGCTTGAACGCAGAAGCCAACCCGCACACGGCCGACCCGGCGCGCCAGTCGGGCGCGGTTCGGACGGACGTTTCGAGGGCCGCGCCCGTCAACGACCGCCGCGAGGTCTTCGGCTGGATGATGTACGACTGGGCGTGCTCGGTCTTCAACACGACGGTCGTGACCACGCTCCTCGGCCCGTACCTGACCGACGTGGCGCAGCAGGCCGTCGGGCAGAACGGCGTCATCTTCACGCTCGGCCCGCTGCCCGACGTCACGGCCGAGTCGTTCTTCCCCCTCTGCGTCGGCCTCTCCGTCTTCCTCCAGGTCTTCCTGCTGCCCGTGCTCGGGGCCGCCGCCGACTACTCGCACCTGAAGAAGCACATGATGGCCGCCTTCGTCTACGCGGCCGTCGTCGCCACGTGCCTGCTCTTCTTCCTGACGAAGAACACCGTCGTCGCGGGCGGCCTCCTCTTCGTCGCCGCCAACCTCTGCTTCGGCGCGGCGATGGTCTTCTACAACTCCTTCCTCCCAGAGATTACGACCGAAGACCGCAGAGACCGCGTGTCGAGCCGCGGCTTCGCGCTCGGCTACCTCGGCGGCGGGTTGCTGCTGGCCGCCAACCTCGCGCTCATCACGGGCGCGCCGCGGCTCGGCCTTTCGACCGGGCTGGCCGTGCGCCTCTGCCTGCTCTCGGCCGGCCTGTGGTGGGGCGGCTTCGCGCTGTTCACTTTCAAGAGGCTCCGGGGCCGCGGGGCGGCGCGCCCGCTTCCGGCCGGCCAGTCCTACCTGACCGTCGGCTTCACGGAGCTGGCGGGCACGTTCCGCGAACTGCGCCGGCTGCCGCACACGATGCGCTACCTCGCCTCCTACCTCTTCTACAACGACGGCATCCAGACCGTGATTACGATGGCGGCCGTCCTCATCGAGCAGGAGCTGTTCAAGGCGCGCGGGCTGGAGCCGGATCGGGGCTTCCTCGTCGGGCTGATTCTAGTCATTCAATTCTCGGCCATCTTCGGCGCGCTGCTCTTCGAGCGGGCGGCGGCGCTCGCGGGCACGAAGCGGGCCATCCTCGCCTCGCTCGCGCTCTGGTCGGGCGTGGTCGTCTACGCCTACGCCTTCCTTCAGACGACGACGCAGGCGTGGGCGCTCGGCGCGATCATCGCGGTGGTTCTGGGAGGCTCGCAGGCGCTCTCGCGCTCGCTCTTCTCGCGGATGATCCCGCGGGGCCGGGAGGCGTCGTTCTTCAGCATCTACGAAATCTCCGAGCGCGGCACGTCATGGGTCGGGCCGATTGTCTTCTCCCTCGTCATCTCGCTCACCGGCTCCTACCGCCAGGCCGTCCTCTCGCTCATCGTCTTCTTCGTCGTCGGCATGCTCGGCCTCTACCTCACCGACACCGACCGCGCCATCCACGACGCCGGCAACCGCCTCCCCGAAGAAGTCCCGCGCGAGACAAAGGATTTTTGATTTTTGATTGGCGATTGAAAGTCATCAGTCCTTCAGCCGCCGACACGGGCACGCTGACGAGTGACGAGCGGCTACGGATAACCGCCAATCAAAAATCAAAAATTTTAAGACGCAGATTTGCGCGCCCTGGTCGAGTCGGCGGCGCGTTCGAGGCAGGCGTGCGAGCAGTAGGAGACGCCCGTGGCGCGGAGCGTGACGGCGCGTGAGGAGGCCGTCCACGTCCCGCAGG
>JALZHT010000573.1 GCA_030860645.1 Acidobacteriota bacterium | reverse complement strand
TTTCTTCTCCGTGAACTCCGCGGAGCCTCCGCGCCCTCCGTGTTGAATCGAAGGCCCGCCGCCCTCAGCGGCGAGTCACCAACGGCACATTCACAGATGCTATACTTGGCGGCGCGACGTTAAAGACGGCCCTGGCCGAAGAGGCACAGAGCTTTCAGAGGAGGAGCCAACCGTGAGCGAGACGGCAAGCTGGACTGTCATCTGCCCGTGCTGCGAGGCGACCATCGTCGTCGACGCGCAGACGGGCGCGATCATCTCCCACCAGGAGAAGGCCAAGCCGCTGGCCTCCTTCGAGGAGCTGGCGAAGGAGACGGCGCGCCAGAAGCAGGTGCGCGACCAGGTCTTCTCGCAGGAGCTAGGCTCCCTGAAAGACCGCGAGCGCCTCCTCGAAGAGAAGTTCCGCGAGGCCATGAAGCGCGCCGAGAAGGACAAGGACAAGCCCTACATCAACCCGCTCGACATCGACTGACGTGAGCCAACTCTCAAAGGGCGCGGCGTAAAACCGGCACGGTTACTCCGGCCGATACCAGGCTCCGTCACCTCCTGACACGGCCCGCGCCGTGAGGGCCGACCTCATCCCCTGAGGAGCGAAGGACGTGAAATGCTTCGTCATCATGCCGTTCGGCGACCCGAGCGATGACGCCGACTACGCTGCAAAGCAAGAGACCATCTACCAGTGGATCAAAGCGACCGTCGAGTCCATCGAGCACCCCGCCGGAAGCGGCGTCAGGGTGGAGTGTCACCGGGCCGATAAAGAGGTCGGCCCCGGCGAGATCATCTCCCACCTGGTCGAGAACTTGATTGACGCCGACATCGTCATCGCCGACCTGTCGGGGAAGAACGCGAACGTGTTTTACGAACTTGGGGTGCGCCACGCCTTAAGGTATAACTCGATCCTCATCACGCAAGACTGGGATGACGTGCCTTTCGACCTGAGGAGCCTCCGCACCATCGTCTACAAGTACGAACCGCGACCCCTGCTCGACTTGGCCGACGCGCTCCGGAAGGCCGTCGGGAAAGTCCTGACCAAGTTCGGAGAACCCGACAACCCTGTCAGGAAGTTAATCGAAAGTCGTGAGATGGAGAAGAAGAGAGGGGAGGCGGCGGGCGCAGACGGGGCGATCAGGGGCATGGCCGCCGAAGTGTCTTCGCTGAGACGGGAGCTTCAATCCTTCAAGACCTACTTCGACGAACTCCGCGATCTCACGCAGGTGATTACTTCCGGGGATAAGCAGGTCGCGGCGCCGGGCGCGGGGGCAGACGCCCTCAGGCGGTTCGAGGGCATTTGGAAAAGGAAGGACGGCACGACGCATTGCATGCGGGTCATCGGAGGGAAGTTGGCCGTCGCCTATTGCTACATGGATGATTCACACCTGACAGGGCACTTCTACAATTGCACGCTCATCGGGACGACGCTTTTCGCCCGCTTCGAGTGGTTCGCTCGCCCCGTCTCCGGGCTGATCTTCTTCAAGAAAAAATCCAGCAATTTTATGACGGGTGGCTGGTGGTACAGTCACGACGTACCGCCCGGCCTGTTGAAGGACATTTCGCGGGTTGACGAGTCGGTGCCGGGGATGGTCAGGGTGGATGCCAGGAGGAGCCGGGCGTCCGGGCCGTTCCCGCCGTGGGCCGAGATGTATTTCAAAGAGGTAGAGTCGGGCGTCATCAGCAAGGAGTTCAGGCTCCAGGTCATGCGCACCACGATGAGTTACTACAAGTAACGCGCGCGGCCTCGTGCGCGTCCGGCGGGACTGCACGTCCACTGCGCCTTTGCCCTTCGGCCGCGGCCTTCTTCGCCTTCCACCTGCTGCTCGCCTACCTCGTCGACCACGTCTCGATCCACGCGGCCTTCGTCATCTGCTCGGCCGTCTCGATCTTCCTCGTGGTGAGCTACCTGCGGCTCGTGACGGGGATGCGCTTCGCCAGCGGCGAGGCGGCCTTCGCGCAGTTCATCTACCTCGTGATGTTCTCCTACGCCTTCTTCTTCAAGGGCCTCACGGGCCTCGCCGTCGCCGTCGGCTCGATCATCACCCTCTTCGTCGTGATGCAGCTCACGGGCCGCGTCAACTGGGCCGAGAAGTTCGCCCCGAAGAAGCCGGGCGCGCAGGTCGGCTAGAGCAACTTTCGGTCGGGTGTCGTACGCGGTGATGGTTGGACGGGCGGGGCTTGTCGCTGCCCGCTTGACTCGGTTCCCCTGAGACGCGGCGGCCGCACGCAAATGCAAACCGCTGGGGGAGGGCGGCGCGCGGGATGTGGGGACGGGAGTCGGGTCGCCTACGCGGTCGCCGTCTTCTCGGACGGCCGCCAGCGCAGCACCGGCTTGCGGGCGGCGGCGGCCTCGTCGAGGCGGCCGATGCGCGTGGTGTGCGGGGCGTTCAAGACGGTCTCGGGGTCTTCGACGGCCTCGCGCGCGATCTCCTTCATGGCGTCAACGAACTGCTGGAGTTCGGAGCGGCCGACCGACTCGGTCGGCTCGATGAGCATCGCGCCCTGCACGATGAGCGGGAAGTAGATCGTCATCGGGTGGAAGCCGTAGTCTATGAGCCGCTTGGCAATGTCGAGCGTGTGCACGCCCTTGCGCGACTGCCGCTTGTCGGTGAAGAGCACCTCGTGCATGGGCGGCGGGCCGAACGGCTTGTCGAAGGTGTCGGCCAGCCCGTGCGCGACGAAGCGCGCGTTCAAGACCGCGGCCTCCGTGGCCTCGCGCAAGCCCTCGTGGCCGTGCGTCAGGATGTAGGCGAGCGCGCGCAGGTGCATCCCGAAGTTGCCGTAGAAGGCTTTGACGCGGCCGATTGACTGCGGGCGGTTGTAGTCGAGCGCGAAACGCTGATTGCCGCTTTCGCCATCTTTGACCACAACACGCGGGACGGGCAGAAACGGCTCAAGCTCGGCGGTGCAGCAGCAGGGGCCGGAGCCGGGGCCGCCGCCGCCGTGCGGGGTCGAGAAAGTCTTGTGCAGGTTCAGGTGAATCACGTCCACGCCCATGTCGCCGGGGCGCGCGACGCCGACCAGCGCGTTCATGTTCGCGCCGTCCATGTAGACGAGCCCGCCCGCCTCGTGGACGATGTCGCAAATCTCCCTGATGTTGCGCTCGAAGATGCCGCACGTGTTCGGGTTCGTCAGCATCAGCCCCGCCACCTCGCCCGCGGCGCACAGCTCGCGCAGGTGTTCGAGATCGGTCAGCCCTTCATTCGTCGAGCGGATGGTCTTGACGGTGAAGCCCGAGAGGTGCGCCGACGCGGGGTTCGTCCCGTGCGCGGAGTCGGGGATGAGCATCACC
>JALZHT010000572.1 GCA_030860645.1 Acidobacteriota bacterium | reverse complement strand
GCTGCCCGGCGTCGACCGCCCCGCGCTCGCGGCGCTCATGCCGACGAAGTCGGGCCGCCCGACCCTCGTCCTCGACGTGGGCGCGAACAGCGACTGCAAGCCGCACCAGATGGCGCAGTTTGCTATCATGGGCGACGCCTACTCGCGCTCGGTGCTGGGGACGCCGCGCCCTTCCGTCGCCCTGATGAGCATCGGCGAGGAGGAGGCGAAGGGCAACGACCTGACGAAGGAGGCGTTCCCGCTGATGCGCGAGCTGTCGAGCCTGAACTTCGTCGGCAACGTCGAGGGGCGCGACGTGTTCACGGGCCACGTGGACGTGATCGTCACCGACGGCTTCACGGGCAACGTCATCCTGAAACTCGCCGAGGGGTTGCAGGAGGCCGTCATCTCGCTCATCAAGAGGGAGCTGTCGGCGTCGGCCATCACGAAGGCGGGCGCGATGCTCGCCCGGCCGGCGTTCCAGAATTTGAAGAAGCGGCTCGACTACGCCGAGTACGGCGGCGCGCCGCTCCTCGGCGTGCAGCGGATCGTCGTCGTCTGCCACGGCAACTCGAACGCCCGCGCCGTGCGCAACGCCGTCCGCAACGTCAAGGAGTTCTCGGAGCACGGCGCGCTGGAGCGCATCGAGCGCGGCATCGCCGAGACGGGCGCGCGCGACCTCGAAGTGCTCCGCGCGGTGGCGGAATGAAGAGGGATTTTTGATTGGCGATTTTTGATTTTTGATTTGAAGACAAGGCACTCGGGTTCTTTCAACCGCAAATCAAAAATCGCAAATCAAAAATTGCCTTCGTGAGTTTCTGTCGGGTTGAGAAAGCAGGAGCGATGGCGACACAGAAGAACGCGTTGATTCTGGGGACGGGCCGCGCCTACCCCGAGGGCATCTTGACGAACGCCGACCTCGAACGGATGGTCGAGACCTCGGACGAGTGGATCACGTCGCGCACCGGCATCAGGCAGCGTCACAAGGCGGCCGAGGGCGAGTACACCTCGATGTTCGCCGTCGCCGCGTCGCGCCAGGCCATCGAGCGCGCCCGCATTGACCCCGCCGACATCGGCCTCGTCATCTGCGCCACCGTCACGCCCGACCAGATTCTGCCCTCGACGGGCTGCATCATCCAGACCGAGCTGGGCGCGCACCGCGCCGCCGCCTTCGACCTCGCCGCCGCCTGCTCGGGCTTCCTCTACGGGCTGACGCTCGCCAACCAGATGATCCGCTCCGGGCAGACGCGCTACGCGCTCGTCGTCGGCGCGGAAATCCTGACCCGCTTCGTGGACTACACCGACCGCGCGACCTGCGTCATCTTCGGCGACGGGGCGGGCGCGGCCGTGCTCGGCCCGACGGACGAGGAGCGCGGGATCCTTTCGACGCGGATTTACTCCGACGGGCGCTACGCCGAGCAGCTCTTCTCGCCCGGCGGCGGCACGCGCATCCCGCCGACGGCCGAGACGCTCGCCTCCGGCCTCCACTTCTACAAGATGCGCGGCAACGAGCTGTTCAAGGTGGCCGTCCGCTCGATGGCCGACGTCTCGCGCGAGGTGCTCGACGAGGCCGGCTACAAGGCCGACGACGTGAAGCTCTTCATCCCGCACCAGGCCAACCAGCGCATCACGGACGCCGTCGCCGACAAGCTCAAGGTGGACTCTTCCATCGTCTACTCGAACATCGCCTACCACGGCAACACCTCCTCGGCCTCGATCCCCATCGCGCTCGACGAGTGCATCGAGCAGGGCCGGGTCAAGGAGGGCGACCTCGTCCTCCTCGCCTCCTTCGGCGGCGGCGTCACGTGGGGCGGCGTCTTGATTAAGTGGTGAGAGGATTGTTGATTTGCGATTTTAGATTTTTGATTTGAGGAAGGAAGCGCCGCCCGCCTTTCAATCGCAAATCAAAAATCGCAAATCAAAAATTTCTATGCCTGTAGCTTTTATCTTCCCCGGCCAGGGTTCGCAGGCCCCCGGCATGGGGCGCGACCTGGCGGAGAGTTTCCCGGCGGCGCGGGCGGTCTTCGAGGAGGCCGACGAGGCGCTGGGGTTCAGGATTTCCGAACTCTGCTTCAACGGGCCGGCGGAAGAGTTGCAACTGACGGAGAACACGCAGCCGGCGATCTTGACCGCGTCGGTCGCGGCGCTGCGGGCGATGGAGTCGGAAGGCTCCCCGCGCCCCGCGTTCGTCGCGGGCCACAGCCTCGGCGAATACACGGCGCTGGTCGCGGCGGGGGCGTTGAGTCTGCGCGACGCGGTGCGGACGGTTCGCAGGCGCGGGCGTTACATGCAGGAGGCCGTGCCCGTGGGCGAGGGCGCGATGGCCGCCGTGCTCGGCGCGGATTTGGAGACGGTGCGGGCCGTGTGCGAGGAGGCGCGCCGCGGCGACGAGGTTTGCAGCCCGGCCAACGTCAACTCGCCGGGGCAGGTCGTCATCGCGGGCAGCGCCGCGGCCGTCGGGCGCGCGATTCCCCTCTTGAGGGAGCGCGGCGCGAAGCGCGCCGTCCCGCTCAAGGTGAGCGCGCCCTTCCACTGCGCCTTGATGCTGCCGGCGCAGGAGCGACTGGCCGCCGACCTCGCGCGGATTGAATTTCAAGACCTCGCCGTGCCGCTCGTGACGAACGTTGACGCGGCCGTCGTCACCAAAGGCGCGGAGGCGCGCGAGTCGCTGGTGCGGCAAGTCTCGCGGCCGGTGCGCTGGCGCGAGTCGGTCGAATCGCTCGCGCGCCGGGGCGTCGAAACTTTCGTCGAGGTCGGCCCCGGCAAGGTGCTTTCCGGCCTCGTCCGGCAGACCGCCCCCGGGGCGCGTTGTCTCGACGTCGAGGACGCGACGAGTTTGCGCGCGGCGCTCGACGCCCTCGCCGCCGGCCGGAGCCCGGGCGGGCGCGCGGGCGCCGGGGCTTGAGGGCCGGGGCGACTTGCGCGCGGCGCCCCGTTCGTGTTTGATTTGAGCTTTCACACAACCTAAGCGGAGGAGCAGGACTAATGGCCGATCAAGAGATCGAGAATAAGGTGAAGCAGATCATCGTGGACGAGTTGGGCGTGGACGAGAACGAGGTCACGCCGAACGCCCGCTTCATTGACGACCTCGGCGCGGACTCGCTCGACACGGTCGAACTCGTGATGCGCTTCGAGGAGGAGTTCGGCATCGAGATTCCGGACGAGGACGCCGAGAAGATTCAGAGCGTCCGCGACGCCTACAACTACATCGACCAGCACCAGGGGAAGGGCAAGTAGCCCCTCCGCCTTGAGCCGAAGCGCCGCGCGGCCGTGTCGCGCCGCCGGCGTTTGAGACGGCCGCGC
>JALZHT010000571.1:385-3285 GCA_030860645.1 Acidobacteriota bacterium | reverse complement strand
GCTCGGCGTCGCGGGCGCGGGCGCGCTCATCATCGCCTCGGCCATGTTCGGCATCTTCACGGCCTGCATCGTCGGGAACCCGCTGGCGACCGCGCTCATCCGGCGCTTCCGGCTGGCGACGCCGAAGGAGGCGCCGCCGCCGTCGTCCTCGCCCTCGTCCGCGGCGGAGGAGGAGTTCTGGGCGCTCAGCCCGACGGTCGAGCCGGTTGACGAGAAGGAGGCCCGGCGGGCCGCGAAGGAAGGCGAGTTGACGGGCGGCGTGCTGCTGCACAACCTCCTGTTGATCCTCGCGGTGATGGGCGTCGGCGCGCTCATCAGCCTCGCCATCAGGCACCCGAATTTTACGCTGCCCGACTACATCGGGGCGATGGTCTGCGCGGCCGTCGTGCGCAACGTGGACGACCGGGCGGGCTGGTTCCGCGTCAACGCGCGCGCGGTCGAGGCGCTGTCGGGCGTGGCGCTGGCGCTCTTCCTCGTGCTGGCGCTGATGAGTCTGGAACTGTGGAAGGTGGCGGGCCTCGCGCTGCCGATGCTCGTCATCCTCGGCGTGCAGGTCGTCGTGATGATTCTGTACGCCGTGGCGGTGACGTTCGTGCTGATGGGGCGCGACTACGAGGCGGCGGTGACGGCGGGCGGGCACGTCGGCTTCGGGCTTGGCATCACGGCCAACGCCGTCGCCAACATGGAGGCGCTGTCGGCGCGCTACGGCCCGGCCCCGCGCAGCTTCCTCGTCGTGCCCATCGTCGGCGCGTTCTTCATAGACTTCTCGAACTCGCTCGTCATCAGCATCTTCGCGGGCTTCGCGCGTTGAAGGCAGCGCCGGTTAAGCCATAGCGTCTGAGTAAAATTGTAGGGGCAGGGCTTGTCCCTGCCCCTACAAAATCTGGCTCGTTAGAGGCTCATCAACAACTCTCAGGTGGGAACGAAAATGAAACGAACTCTTCTCTTGCTCACACTCTTCTTCCTCTTGGTCGCGCCGTGCGCGGGCCAAGAGGCGGCGAAGGCGGAGACGGCGTCCGCGCCGGAGTTGCAAAAGATTGTAGACGAGGCGGCGCGGGCGGCCGTCGCTCGGTTCGCCGAGAAGGGGTTCGGCGAGAAGCACCTCGCCGTCACGCTCGTCGACCTGACCGACCCGAAGAAGGTGAGGCGGGCGAGCTTCCGCGGCGCGGAGCCGATCTACCCGGCGAGCGTCGTCAAACTCTTCTACCTCGTCGCCGCGCACCGCTGGCTCGAAGACGGGAAGCTGAAGGAGAGCGAGGAACTCAACCGCGCGCTGCGCGACATGATCGTGGACTCGTCGAACGACGCGACGCACTTCATCGTGGACGCCGTCTCCGGCGTCTCGAACGGGGCGGAGCTTTCGCCCGCCGAATTGAAGGAGTGGTCGGAGCGGCGCAACGTCTTCAACCGCTACTTCGCCTCGCTCGGCTACGAGGTCGGCCCCGGCCGAAATAACATCAACCAGAAGCCCTGGTGCGAAGGCCCCTACGGGCGCGAGCGTCAGTTCCTCGGCCCGAACTTCGAGAACCGCAACAAGCTGACGACCGACGCGACGGCCACGCTGTTGACTGACATCGTGCTCGGGCGCGCCGTCACGCCGGCCCGCAGCGCGCGCATGCTCGAACTGATGAAGCGCGACTTCTCGGGCAAGTCCGAAGACCCGGACGACCAGGCCCACGGCTTCACCGGCATCGCCCTTGAGCCGGGCGTCCGCTACTGGTCGAAGGCCGGCTGGACTTCGACGACGCGCCACGACGCCGCCTACCTCGAACTGCCCTCGGGCCGCCGCCTCGTCCTCGTCACCTTCACCACCGACCACGCCAAAGAGCGCGACATCATCCCGACGGTCGCGCGCGAAGTGCTAAAAAAGTTTCGGGTTTCGCGTTCCGAGTTTCGAGTTAAAGACAAGAGCAGTTCTTTAACTCGAAGCTCGGAACGCGAAACCCGAAACTTTTTTATGGCTTTTGCGCCAGCACGGCCGTCTTCGTCCAGCCGATGGGTTCGAGGGGGGCGAAGCGGTGGTGCTCGATGACGCGGAAGAAGCGGCGCGTCTGCTCGTTGACCGACTGCGGCGGGTGGGCCTTGAAGCGGAACATGATTTCGAGCAGGCGGCTGAGGGGCGCGGGACGGACGGGGAGGAAGAGGAGGTAGCCGCCCGGCGCGAGCACGCGCGCCAACTCGCCCAGGCCCTCGCCGAGCGGGAGGTATTCGAGCACGCCACTCGTCACCACGCAGTCGAAAGAGTGGTCGGGGAAGGGGAGCGACAGGGCGTTGGCCTGGAGGAAGGAGACGCGGTGGCGCGGGTCGTGTTCGGACTTTTTGACGGCGCGGCGGGCCGTCACGAGCGAGCGGCGAGAGAGGTCAACGGCCGTGACGCGCGCGGGGCGCTGGAGGACGCGCAGGAGCGCGAGCGTGAGCAGCCCCGTCCCGCAGCCGGCGTCGAGCACGCGCGCGCCCGAAGGGAGCGGCAGGGGCGTCTCGCGCAGGTATCGCTCGACGGAGGCCCCGTAGCGGTTGAACCTGAACATCAGGTCGTAGAGGCTCGTGAAGCGGTCGTAGATGGAGACCGGGCTTTCGGGTAAACTGGTGGCTGCCGCCTCGCTGTGGTTCATCTCCCTCCCGTGTCGCCGCTGGCGCTCGGAGTGCCTGCCCTCGGGGGCGCGCCCGGTATGTTGAAAGCTTTGGGTGCGCAAAAGTTAACACAAATGTCCGTTTTTTCTAAGTTGACAGTAGTCAGTAGAAAGACAGGCGGAGGCCCGGCCGTCAGGGAGGGCGGAGAAGGAACGATGAATGATGAGCGCGGGGCGATGAACTGAAAACTATTTGTCTTCAGTTCCGCGTCCCGCGTTCCGACTTCCGCGCTCCGACCCTGCCTTCATGACGGCCGGGCCTCCGCCCGG
>JALZHT010000571.1:0-375 GCA_030860645.1 Acidobacteriota bacterium | reverse complement strand
CCCGGTTCTTCTGCTGACTGCTGACTACTGACTACTGTCTACTTTCTGTTACCATAAGCGAAAGTGGCCGCGCCTTGAATTTCTTCGTGTGAGTCGGGGCGCGCCCTTGCGTCTTGCGCTCGCGACATCATGAGAGTCGGTGGTGGTAAAGCTGCATGAGTGCCAAACGTCCCGCAGGGGCCGCGAGTCCCAATGCTCCAGGAGGGGCTAAGCGCTACCTCCCATTCATCATCATCGGCGGCGTGCTGGCCGTCGTCGTCGGCGCGGCGGTGGTCTTGATGCGCTCGAACGAACCCCAGCCCCATCCCGGCAACACTTCTCCCAACTCGGCGGCGCAGACCGGGGGCAACACCGGCGCGCCCCCCGCGCCCGCGC
>JALZHT010000570.1 GCA_030860645.1 Acidobacteriota bacterium | reverse complement strand
CTCGACGCCAACGCCGGCGGCGTGCTCTCGCCGTCCGAGCGCGCCCAACTCGCGAGCGATTTGTCGGCGGGGGTGAAGACCCGCGCCCAGGTGTTGCGGGCCGTCGCCGAGGACTCCGACACCGCGCGGCTGGAGTTCAACAAAGCGTTCGTCCTGATGCAATACTTCGGCTACCTGCGCCGGAACCCGCACGACCCGCCCGACACCGACTTCAACGGCTACTTCTTCTGGCTCGCCAAGCTCAACCAGTTCGACGGCAACTTCGTCCAGGCCGAGATGGTCAGAGCCTTCCTCCTGTCCATCGAGTACCGCCGGCGCTTCGAGCAGCCGTAACGAAACGATGAACGCGGAACGATGAAGGATGAACTGAAAGACAGTTTCTTCAGTTCATCCTTCATCGTTCCGCGTTCATCATTTCACCCCACGGCGGCGAGGCCGAAGCGTGCGTCGGCGCGGACGCGCTCGATGAGGTGGGAGGTCTCGCGGGTGTGGCGGCGCGCGGTGAGGTAGTGGTCGGCCTCGCGGCGCGCTTCTTCGAGAATCTGGAGGTCGCGGACGAGGTTGCCGACGCGGAAGGTGGGGACGCCGGACTGGCGCGTGCCCATGACCTCGCCGGGGCCGCGGATTTCGAGGTCTTTCTCGGCGATGCGGAAGCCGTCCGAAGTCTCCTCCATGATGCCCAGACGCTCGCGCGCCACGCTCGTCTGCCGCTCGGAGGCCAGCAGCACGCAGTAGGACTTTTCCGCGCCGCGGCCGACGCGCCCGCGCAGTTGGTGCAACTGCGAGAGGCCGAAGCGCTCGGCGTGCTCGATGATCATCACCGAGGCGTTCGGCACGTCGACGCCGACCTCGACCACGGTGGTGGCGACGAGGACGTGCGTCTCGCCGCCGACGAAGCGGCGCATCGCCTCCTCCTTCTCGGCCGGCTTCATCTTGCCGTGTAGCAGGCCGACGTTGAAGTGGGGGAAGACGCGGTCGCGCAGGTGCTCGAACATCCGCGTCGCGTCCTTCAAGTCCATCTTCTCCGACTCCTCGACGAGCGGGTAGACGACGTAGACCTGCCGGCCGGCCCTCACCTCCGAAGCGACGAAATTGTAAATTCGCTCGCGCGCCTCCTCGCCGCGCACCGCCGTCTTGACCGGCGTGCGGCCGGGCGGCAACTCATCAATGACGGACACGTCCAAGTCGCCGTAGACGGTCATCGCCAAACTCCGCGGGATGGGGGTGGCCGTCATCACGAGCACGTCCGGGTTGTAGCCGCGCTCGCGCAGGGCGGCGCGCTGGAGGACGCCGAAGCGGTGCTGCTCGTCAATGACGACGAGGCCGAGCCGGGCGAAGGAGACCGACTCCTGGATGAGCGCGTGCGTGCCGACGGCCGCGTGAATCTCGCCGACGGCGAGGTCTGCGTGCAGGCGTCTCTTCTCGCTCGCCTTGAGCGAGCCGGTGAGCAACTCGACGCGGAAGGGAGTCCGCGCGAGGAGCCGCTTGATGTTGCGCGCGTGCTGCTCGGCGAGGATTTCGGTGGGCACCATGAGCGCCGCCTGGTAGCCGTTCTCCAGCGCGGCGAGCACGGCGAGCAGCGCGACGGCCGTCTTGCCGCTGCCCACGTCGCCTTGCAGCAGGCGGTTCATCGGCACGTCCGACTGCATGTCTTCGAGGATGCGGCGGACGGCCCGCTCCTGCGCGCCCGTCAGCGTGAAGGGGAGCACCGAGAAGGTGCGCTCGCGGATGGCGTCGGTGATCTCGATGACGGAACCCTTCGGCTCCTTGACGCGCTCGTCGCGCCGCAGGGCGATGGCGAGGGCGACCCAGAAGAACTCCTCGAAGATGAGCCGGAGGTGCGCGGGCGAGCGCGCCCGTTCGTAGTCGGCGAGCGGCGCGTCGTCGGCGGGGAAGTGGATGCGGCGGAGCGCCTCGGCGCGGCCCGCGAGGCGCTGGCGCGAGAGCAGTTCGGCGGGAAGGGTTTCGGCGAAAGCCTCGTCGTCGAGCAGGCCGAGGACGGCGTGCATCAGCTCGCGCAAACGCTTCGTGCGGAACTCGCCGAGCTTGCGGTAGACGGGCACGCGGCGGCCGACGTGGATGGCGGCGAGCGCCGGGTCGGCCGGCTCGTCGAGCGAAGGCTCGGAAGGCTCGTCGTCTTCGTTGTCTTCGCCGCCGTCCCTCTCGTTTGAAATCGCCGCAGCGCCCTGCTCCTCCCGTTCGGCGAGGCGGATGAGCGCGTTCTCGGGCGGGGCGAGGGTGCCGGGGAGCATTTCGATCTCCTCGTCGGGCTTGTTCAGGCGCAGCGCGAAGGTGTTGCGCCGCCCGTCCCACTCCCACCGGCCGAAGGCGACGAAGCGCGCGCCGCGCTGGAAGCGCTGGCGGTGGTAGGCGACGATGCGCGCGGCCTGGCGGCCCGAGACGAACCACCACACGACGACCGGCTTGCCGGTCTTCTCGGGGTCGCCCGCCGTCACCTCGAAGATGAAGAGCGGGGGGGCCTTCGGCCCGCGATTCTTCCCGACTTGGAAGCCCCCGGCGACGCGCACGTAGAGTTCGAGCGACGCCTCGAAGCCGTCCCGCAAGTCCGCGATGCGCGCCATGTTCGAACGATCCTCGTAGCGCATCGGGAGGTAATTCAGGAGGTCTTCGACCGTCGCCTCCGCCGCGTCGCGCTTCCCCGTCACGTTCGCCAGCGCCAGCGCCAACTTACGCGCCGTCTGCGGCCCGAGCCGCGCGACGCCGTGCTTCGGCAACTCTAGAACGGGCGTGTCGAGTGAAAGGCGAGAGGCAGTAGCCATCGGGGCGGATGATAGCACACGGCGGGAGCCGATTAGAGTATGATACGAGCCCCACCGGAGAGGCAGACTGCCGGATGAGTAATCTCACGAACCAGACTACAAATGTGGTTATCGGGGCAGCCGTGGAAGTGCATCGCTCGCTCGGGCCGGGGCTTTTGGAGTCGGCTTACTGCGAATGCTTGTGTCGTGAGCTAACCCTGCGAGGGGTTTCTTTCGAGCGGGAAAGGGCGCTGCCTGTGGAGTATAAAGGCGTCCGGCTTGAGTGCGGCTACCGCCTCGACTTGTTGGTCGCGAATTCCGTCGTGGTTGAGGTGAAAGCCGTCGAAGGACTCGCGCCCGTTCACGAGGCGCAGTTACTCACTTACTTGAGACTCGGCGGGTGGCGGGTCGGGTTATTGATTAACTTCAATGTCGTCATGCTGAAGGACTGCATTCGCCGGAAAATTGTCGGCTACGACTAAAGTTTTCTCTGTGTCCTCTGTGAGTCCTCTGTGAACTCTGTGTTGAAC
>JALZHT010000569.1 GCA_030860645.1 Acidobacteriota bacterium | reverse complement strand
CCGTGTGCCCTCCGTGAGAAAACCTGTGTGCCCGACACTCAAACCGGGAGGCCGCCACGAACCCGCAATCGTCACGTATCTTGCAGCCAGCCTTGCAGGAGGGCGTAGCGGACGATGTCGATGCGGCTGGTGAGGCCGAGTTTTTTCATCGTGTTGGCCTTGTGCGCCTCGACCGTCTTGACGCTGATCTGGAGGCGGGCGGCGACCTCCTTGTTGGAGTGGCCCCAGGCGATGAGCCGCAGCACCTCCGACTCGCGCTCGGAGAGTTCGCCCTGCGGCTCGTCGCCGGGCCGGGCCTGCTGGCTGATGTAGCCGCCGATGACCTTGCCGGTGATCTGCGGGTCGAGGAAGTTGCCGCCGGCGGCGACGGCGCGGATGGCGCGCACGAGTTCGGCCGAGGCCGACTGCTTGAGGACGTAGCCGGAGGCCCCGGCGGCGAAGAGCTGCTGGATGAAGCCGGCGTCGGTGTGGCGCGTCAGCGTGAGCACCCGCACCTCCGGGCAGGTCTGCTTGACGTGCTCGGTCGCCTTCAGCCCGTTCAGCCCGGGCATCGTGATGTCCATCACGACCACGTCGGGCCGAAGCTCCTGCGCGCGGGCGACGGCCGAGCGCCCGTCGGCCGCCTCGCCGACCACCTCCATGTCGGGCTGCGCGTTGACGAGCGACTTCAGCCCCTCGCGCACCATCTCGTGATCCTCGGCGAGCAGCACGCGCAGGCGCGCGGCCGAGGTCTGCGCCACCTGTTTGACCATCGAGGCCCTCACTTCCTTTCGGCGAAGCGCGCGGGGACGCGGGCGAAGACGGTCGTGCCCTCGCCCGGCGCGCTCTCGATCTCCAGCGTGCCGCCGGCCAGCGCGGCCCGCTCGCTCATGTTGAGCAGGCCCATCCCCCGCTCCCCGTCCGACGCCTCCGCCGGGTCGAAGCCGCGGCCGTCGTCCTCGACGATGAGCGCGACGTAGCGGTCGCGCCGTTCGAGGATGACGCCGACCCGTTGCGCGCCTGAGTGCTTGGCGATGTTGTTAAGCGCCTCCTGCGCGATGCGGTAGAGGTTCGTCTCCAGGTCGGGCGCGAGCCGTCGCTTGGAGAGGCCCGCCGAGTGGTACTCGGCCGTGACGTGGAAGTGCGCCGACCACTCGTGGACGAAGTTTTCGAGCGCGGCGGCGAGGCCCACCTCGTCGAGCGCGGCGGGCCTGAGTTCCCACGCCATGAAGTCCACCTCGGCGTCGAGGCGGCCGGCGGCCGCCTGCGCCTGCTCGACCTGGACGAGCAGGGAGGCGTCCATCTCGACGCACCCCTCCTTGATGGCTTCGAGGTTGAGCCGGAGCGCGGTGAGCTGCTGCCCGAGGATGTCATGGAGGTCGCGCGAGATGCGGCGGCGCTCCTGCTCCTGCGTCTCGACGATGCGCGAGACCAGCTCCTTGATGTGCTCCTCGGCGGCGCGGCGCTCGGCGACCTCCATGAAGAGGGCGCTCGTGCGCTCCTCGACGCGCCGCTCCAGCGTCGCGCGCTCCTCTTCGAGCTGCGCCGCCAGCCCGGCGCGCTCCTGCTCGGCCCGCCGCCGCTCGGTGAGGTCGCGGGCGACCTTGACGAAGCCGCGCACGTCGTCGCCGTCGCGCAGCGGCGTCAGCACGCCCGAGGCGTAGAAGCGCGAGCCGTCCTTGCGCAGGTGCCAGCGCTCGTCCTCGGCCCGCCCCTCGGCGAGCGCCGTCTCCATCTCCTGGAGGTGCGCGCCGCGCTCGCGGTCTTCCGGCGTGAAGATGATGGCGGTGTTCTCGCCGACGATCTCCTCGGCGGTGAAGCCGAAGGTGTTCTGCGCGCCGCGGTTCCAGCGCGTGACGCGCCCTTCGAGGTCGAGGGTGAAGATGGCGTAGTCCTCGACCGATTCTAAAATCCGTCGCAATTGCAACTCCGAACTTCGGAGTTGCGATTGCGCCGCGCGCTGTTCGGAGATGTCGCGCAGGATGGCCGCGCCGCCGACGGGCCGGCCGTCCGCGTCGAGGACGGGCGAGGCGGTGAAGGAGACTTCGACCAGCCGGCCGTCCTTCGCGCGGCGGACGGTTTCCAGCCTGCCGACCCTTTCGCCGCGCCTGAACTTTTCGAAAGCCCGGTCGGCCTCGTCCGCGCGGTCGGGCGGGATGATGAGGGAGAGGTCTTGCCCGACGGCCTCCGCGGCCGTATAGCCCAGCAGTTGCTCCGCGCCTCCGTTCCAACTGAGAATGCGGTGGTCGAGGTCGAAGCTGATGACGGCGTCGCCCGAAAGCTCGACGATGGAGGCCAGGCGCGCCTGCGTCTCCGCGGCCGCCGCCATCTCGGTGATGTCAATGACGACGCCTTGCAGCCGCGGGTTCGCGCCGGGGGTCGGCAGCACGCGCGCCTGCGCCTGTATCCGGCGCTGACCGCGCTCCGGGTGTTGGATGCTCAACTCGACGCCGAATTCCGCCGCGCCCCCCCGCGCCCCCTCGATGGCCTCTTCGAGCCGCGCGCGGTCTTCGTCGAGGACGGTGCGGAACAGGGCGTCGAGTCCGCGCGCCACGCCTTCGGGCGTGAAACCCATCACGTCGCGCCAGCCTTCGGAGACGGTGCCGACGCCCGTCGCCAGCTCCAGTCCCCAGAAGCCGGCGCGGGCGGCGCGGGCGGCGAGCTGGAGCTGCGCGTCGCGCTCGGTGAGGACGAGTTCGGCCAGCTTCCGGGCGGTGATGTCTATGAAGGCGATGACGACGCCGGCCACGTGGTCGTCTTCAGTCCGGTAGGGGAGGGCGCGCGCGGCGTACCACTGCCCCTCGTGGCTGCGAACCTCGCGCTCGACGGGCGCGAGCCGGCGGAGCACGCGCGCGGCGTCCTGCGGCAATTCGTTGTAGTCGAGGTGGTGCGTGAGGTGGGCGAAGGGGCGGCCCACGTCGGCCGGGATGACGTTGAAGAGGTTGGCGAAGTGCGGCGTGTAGCGCGCGATGTTCAGCTCTCGGTCGAGGAAGACCGTGCCGATCTCGGTGGCGGAGAGCAGGTTGGCGAGGTCAGCGTTGGTGCGGCCCAGCTCCTCGATCCTTTCCTTGAGTTCGAGGTTGACGGTGTGCAGCTCCTCGTTCAAGGACTGCAACGCCTCCTTCGAGGTCTCCAGCTCCTCGGTGGCCGAGCGCAGCTCCTCGTTGAGGGCCTGCAACTCCTCGTTCGGGGCGCGCAGCTCCTCGTTCGAAGTCTCGTACTGCTCGACCGTGTTGCGCAGGACGTTGCGGGTCTGTTCCAGCTCATCTTCGAGGCGCGAGACCACCCCGGCGTGCGCGGCGTCGTCCGC
>JALZHT010000568.1 GCA_030860645.1 Acidobacteriota bacterium | reverse complement strand
AGTTTCGAGTTAAAGGCAAGCTGTTTTAACTCGAAACTCGGAACCCGCAACTCGAAACTGTCTTTCATTTAATCGCCAGCATGCGGTCGAGGGCAACGCGCGCCCAGCGGGCCGTCCCCTCGGGGACGGTGATCTGGTTGACGACGCGGCCGGCGAGGAGCGAGTCGAGCGCCCACGCGAGGTTCTGCGGGGCGATGCGGTACATCGTCGCGCACATGCAGAGGTCGGGCGCGAGCAGGCGGACGTGCTTGTCCGGGTGCTGCCGGATGAGGCGGTTGACGAGGTTGACCTCCGTGCCCACCGCCCAGGCCGACCCCGAAGGGGCCTCTTCGAGCGTCTTGATGATGAACTCGGTCGAGCCGTTCAGGTCGCTCTTCTCGACCACCTCGCGGACGCACTCGGGGTGGACGAGCACCTTGACGGCCGGCACCTCCTTGCGCACCTGATCGACGTGCCACGCGCGGAAGCGGCCGTGCACGGAGCAGTGGCCCTTCCACAGAATCAGCCGCGCGCGCCGCAACTGCTCCTCGGTATTGCCGCCCAACTCCTTGTCCGGGTCCCAGAGCGCCATCTCTTCGAGCGGGATGCCGAACTTGACGCCGGTGTTGCGGCCGAGGTGCTGGTCGGGGAAGAAGAAGAGCTTGTCGGCCTCCTTCAGATACTTGTCGAAGAGCGGCACGGCGTTCGACGAGGTGCAGACCACGCCGCCGTGCTTCCCGCAGAAGGCTTTGATCGCGGCCGACGAGTTCATGTAGGTGACGGGGGCCACGCGGAAGTCTGCGAGGATGCCGGCCGCCTCAAGCTGCTCCCACGCGTCCTCGACCTGCTCGGCCGTCGCCATGTCGGCCATCGAGCAGCCCGCGCCGAGGTCGGGCAGAATGACTTTCTGGTCGCCGGGCTTGAGGATGTCGGCCGACTCGGCCATGAAGTGGACGCCGCAGAAGACGACGAACTCGGCCTCGGGCCGCTCGGCCGCGAGCTTCGAGAGCTTGAAGGAGTCGCCGGTGATGTCGGCGTGGCGGATCACGTCGTCGCGCTGGTAGTGGTGGCCGAGGATGACGAGGCGCGAACCGAGGCGGCGGCGCGCCGAGTCGATACGCTCGGCCAGCTCCGCGTCCGACAGCCCGAAGTAGTCTTCGAGCGCGGGGGCTTTAGTCGGGATTTCCGTGAGCGTGGCTGCCATTCTTTGATCCCCTCCTGCCTACTGTCGCGGCTCCGCGCGCCGCGCGAAACGCGCAATATACCGACTTTCGGAAACGGCGCGCAAGCGGCGACGCCGGACGGCCCGCGCCCAGCCCGGACAGAGGCTTTGCGGGCAATCATTTAGATGCACATCAGACTTCTCACGTTCGTGACGAAAACGGAATCGCGGGCGGCGCGGTAAGGGGAGTTATAGCGGTTCGCAGACGAGTGCGACCGATGTCAGGACTGTAGGGGCGGGGCTGGTCCCTGCCCGCCCGAGCGGCGCGGCGACTCAAGATTGACCGTATCGAATCTCGGGCGGGCAGGGTCAAGCCCTGCCCCTACAGTCATCAGTCAGCAGTCGCATTCAATCGCAAACGGCTATAAGAAGCGACATACCTCGTCCCCGATTCTTGATTCTTAATTTTTAATTCTCGCCTCACGGGTGCGTCATCTCTTCGGGCTTGACGTACTCGTCGAACTGCTCGGGCGTCAGCAACCCGAGTTCGACGGCCGCCTCCTTGAGCGAGATGCCTTTCTTGTGCGCGTGCTTGGCGATCCGCGCCGCGTTGTCGTAGCCGATGTGAGGGTTGAGCGCCGTCACCAGCATGAGCGAGTTGCGCAGGTGCTCCTCGATGCGCGCGCGGTTCAGCTCGATGCCGACCACGCAGTGCTCGACGAAGCTGCGGCACGCGTCCCGTAGCAGCCGGACGGAGTGCAGCAGGTTGTGAATCATCACGGGGTTGAAGACGTTCAGCTCGAAGTTGCCCTGCGAGCCGGCGAACCCGATGGCCGCGTCGTTGCCCATCACCTGCACGGCGACCATCGTCAACGCCTCGGACTGCGTCGGGTTGACCTTGCCCGGCATGATCGAAGACCCCGGCTCGTTCTCCGGCAGAATCAACTCGCCGAACCCGGCCCGCGGCCCCGACGCCAGCCAGCGGATGTCGTTGGCGATCTTCATCAGAGACCCGGCCAGCGTCTTGAGCGCGCCGCTCGCAAACACCATCTCGTCGTGCGCCGAGAGCGCCGCGAACTTGTTCGGGTGCGGGCGGAAGGGAAGGCCCGTCAACTCGGCGATCTTCGCCGCCGCGCGCCCGGCGAACTCCGGGTGCGAGTTCAGCCCCGTGCCGACGGCCGTCCCGCCGATGGCGAGGTCGTAGAGTCCGGGCAGCACGGCCCGCAGCCGCTCGATGTCGCGCGCGACGAGCGAGGCCCAGCCCGAGAACTCCTGCCCGACCGTCAGCGGCGTCGCGTCCTGCAAGTGCGTCCGCCCGATCTTGACCACGTCGCAGAACTCCCTGGCCTTCGCGTCAATGGCGTCGTGGAGCCGCTCGACTTCGGGGATGAGGGCGTTGAACTGCTCGGCGGCGGCGACGTGCATCGCGGTCGGGAAGGTGTCGTTCGACGACTGCGACATGTTGACGTGGTCGTTCGGGTGGACGGGCTGCTTGCTGCCCATCACGCCGCCGCTCATCTCGATGGCGCGGTTCGAGATGACCTCGTTGGCGTTCATGTTCGTCTGCGTCCCCGACCCCGTCTGCCACACGCGCAGGGGGAAGTGCGCGTCGAGCTTCCCGTCAATGACCTCGTCGGCGGCGCGCGCGATGAGTTGCGCCTTTTCTTCATCGAGCTTGCCGAGTTCCCGGTTGACGAGCGCGGCGGCCTTCTTCAACACGCCGAGCGCGCGGATCATCTCGCGCGGCATCACGTCAAAACCGATGTCGAAGTGGTGCAGCGAGCGCTGCGTCTGCGCGCCCCAATACCTGTCGGCGGGAACCTCCACCTCGCCCATCGTGTCCGACTCGACGCGCACGCCCGCCTTCTGTTCCGCCGCTTCCTGTGACATAAAGCGTCTCTTCCTCTTCCCGCCGGCCCGGCCCCGCCGCCCTCCCTACCAAACTATACGACGGAGCCACGCCTTGAGATTCGCTGGAGCGTTTGACACCAGATTGTACACCACGCGCCCCGCGCCGCGGCAGCGACCCGGCCCGCCCGCAAGCGTCGCGGGCGACTGGCGCGACTTCACCGGCGCGTCGCAAGAACCGACAAGGATGGACATCAGATATTAAAAGCGCTGCGCAAGACTGTAGGGGCAGGGCTGGTC
>JALZHT010000567.1 GCA_030860645.1 Acidobacteriota bacterium | reverse complement strand
CTTCAAGCGACGGCGTTGACGATGCCCGAACCGAACCGAAAACTGCGCCCTCAACCGTCGCGCCGCGCGAGGCTCGCCACGATGGCGGCGAGTTCCGCCAGCTCGACCGGCTTGGGCACGTGCATCTGGTAGCCGGCCCGCAGCGCCTGCATCCGGTCTTCCACCCGCGCGTAGGCCGTGAGCGCGATGGCCGGGACGCGGCCGCCCCGTTCGAGGCCGAGCGCGCGGACGCGGCGGATGAGCTGGTAGCCGTCCTCGCCGGGCATCCCGATGTCGGCCACGAGCACGTCGGGCCGCCCCGCCTCGAACGCGGCCAGCGCCCCCGCGGCGTCCCCCACCGTCGTCACCCGCGCCCCGCCCTGTTCGAGCACCACCCGGATCAGATCGAGCGCGTCCGGCTCGTCGTCCACGACGAGCACCGTCAAGCCACTCAGGAGGGCGGAGGGCGGAGGGCGGAGGGCGGATTGAACATCGCCGGCCGCCCCGCCTTCTTCATTCCGCCGTCCGTCATCCGCCATCCGCAACCCCGGCAGTTCGATGGTGAAGGTCGCGCCGCGCCCCTCGCCCGCGCTCTCGGCTTTGACCGTGCCGCCGTGCAGCTCGACGAGGTGGCGGACGATGGCAAGCCCGAGGCCGACGCCGCCGTAGGCGCGCGTCGTTGACTGGTCGCCCTGGCGGAAGCGGTCGAAGACGTGCGGGAGGAAGTTGGGGCGGATGCCGATGCCGTTGTCGGCGACGGCGAGGCGGACGTGCCCGCCCGCGCCCCGCTCGACGCGGACGCGCACCTCGCCGCCGATGGGCGTGAACTTGACGGCGTTCGCCAGGAGGTTCCAGACGACCTGCTGGAGGCGGCCCGCGTCGCCCATCACGGGGCCCGCGCCGGGGTCGAAGAGGGCTTCGAGCCGGATGTTCTTGGCGGCGGCCGCGGGCCTGATGGTGTCCGTCGCCGCCTCGACGACGGCGCGCAAGTCGGTCGGCTGCGCGTCGAGCCGGAGCTTGCCCGTGATGACGCGCGACACGTCCAGGATGTCGTCCACGATCTGCTGCTGCGTGCGCGCGTTGCGCTCGATGATCTCGACGGCCGTCGCGTGCGTCTTCTCGTCGAGCCGGCCCGAGCGCAGCATGTGCGACCACCCGAGGATGGCCGTCAGGGGCGTCCGCAGCTCGTGCGAGAGCGTCGCCAGGAATTCATCCTTGAGCCGGTTCGACTCCTCGGCGGCCTCGCGGGCGCGCGTCTCGAACTGGAGGAGCCGCATGTTCTCGATGGCGACGGCCGCGAGGTTCGCCGCCATCCGCATCGCCGTGACGTGCTCCTCGCGGTAGGCGTGGTTCTCGTAGGACTGCACCTCGACGGTGCCGACGATGCGGCCCATCGTCGCCATCGGGACGATCAGTGACGACTGCGGGCGCAGCTCGTTGACGGGGCCGACGAGCACGCCCAACTGCCCGCGCCCCTTCTGCTTCATCTCCCAGTAGTCGTTCGTGATGACGACCTGGCCCGTCCGCACCGCGCGGCTGTTCGGCCCCTCGGCGGAGACGGGCATCGGCGGCAGGCTGCTCACGTCGATCTCCTCGCCGTCGCCCCACGCGTACTGCGCCGTCCGCACGTCGAGCTTCTCGTCGTAGAGCGAGATGAAGACGCCGATGCAGGGGACGGAGACGAGCGCGAAGTCGCGCAGGTCGCGGAAGACGGTGAGGTGGTCGCGGGCCGTCCCGAGGGATTCGGCGAGGTGCGTGAGGCGGTGGAGCAGAGTCTCGTACTCCCTGAGCGCCCGCCGCTCGGCCTCGTGCACGGCCTCCTCGGCCCGCTTGCGCTCGGTGAGGTCGGCCGAGACGCCGACGACGCCGACCAGGCGGCCCGCCTCGTCGAGGATCGGCGCGTCGGTGACGAGCGCCGGGAAGGTCGTGCCGTCGCGGCGGCGGACGAGGAACTCGCCCGACCACGTCTGGCCCGCGCCCAGGCACGACATGATCTCGCCGGCCTGCGCGTGCGAAGTCTCGGCCGGGGTCACTTCGACGACGCTGCGGCCGAGCACCTCCGCCGCCGGCCAGCCGTAGAGTTTTTCGGCGTGGCGGTTCCAGTAAATGATGCGGCCTTCGAGGTCGGTGGCGATGACGGCCTGCTCGACCGTGTCGAGGAGGTGCGCCTGGAAGCGCACCTCCTCCTCGGCGCGGCGGTGCTCGGTCAGGTCGTTGATGTGGACGACGAAGCCGCGCACGCGACCGCCCTCGCCCACGTCCGGGACGTAGGAGACGTTGACGAAGCGCAGCGACCCGTCCGCGTACTCCAGCGCGCGCTCGAAGGCCACGGCCTCGCCGGCCAGCGCGCGCTCGGCGAAGGGGCGCACGCCCTCGTAAGCCTTCTCGCCCAGCAGGTCGCGGATGTGCGCCCCGTACAGCTCGTCCCGGGGCCGGCCGAACCACTTGTCATACGCCTTGTTGTTGAAGCGGAAGCGCAGTTCCGCGTCGACGTAGGAGACGGGCGCGGGGACGGCGTCGAGGATGAAGCGCAGCCGCTCTTCGGGGGGAAGCGGCGCGGGCGGCCGCGGGCGGCCGCGCAGGGCTTCGAGTTCGGCGCGCAGCCCGGCCACCTCGGCGAGGAGTTTTTCACGACTCGGGTCGTGGTCGTGCGTGGGGGACATGGGGAAGTAGACAGTAGTCAGTAGTCAGCAGCCGGTAGGATTTCACGTCGGCGGCGTCGCGCTGGAGGGGGAGGCGACCCGCCCGAAGCAGAGAGTCACTATTGCCGGCCGCTGTTTGTCGTCGTCGTTGCCGTGCCTTCGCGGTCAGGCGCGGGAGGTCGCGCCCCCGCGGGCGGCGGCCCGCGGGAGCGCGGCGTATTATCAACCGGGGGCGGCCACTTCGCCAAACGCGGGCGGCCCGGTCGCTTGTGGACGGAGCCGCTCACTTGGCGAGGCGGAAGAAGACGTCCTCGAAGGGCTCGCCCCTCATCCCCGCCTGCTCACGCAGGTCGGCGGGCGGCCCCTCGGCGACGACTATCCCGGCGCGCATGACGCCGACGCGGTCGGCCACCGACAGCGCCTCGGCCTGGTCGTGGGTGACGAAGACCGTCGTGATGCCGAGCTGGCGCTGGAGCTGCCGCAGCTCGACCCGCATCTCATCGCGCAGGCGACGATCGAGGCTGGCAAGCGGCTCGTCGAGCAGGAGCAACGTCGGCCGGAAGGCGATGGCGCGGGCGAGCGCGACCCGCTGCTGCTGGCCGCCGGAGAGCTGCCGCGGGAAGCGCCGCTCCAGCCCCTCCAGACGGACCAGGCTGAGCGCCCAGTGGACCCG
>JALZHT010000048.1 GCA_030860645.1 Acidobacteriota bacterium | reverse complement strand
GGCACTGCCCCCGGCGGTGCGCGCGCCCCGGCATTCGCGCTGAGGCCCGGCGGGCGGGGAGCATCCACAATACAAGTCCCTATGAAGACGCACCCAGCGGGCGACGGCCACCCGGTCCACGGCGCAACCCTAAAAGCTCACGACGTTTCAGGGCTGGTGATGTCCGAGACCGCGTACCACCCCTCCCTGAGCATCCCGCCGCATCGGCACGAACGGGAAGCCTACTTTAATTTTGTATTGCAGGGTGGCTTTACAGAGATTTGCGGCCGGCGCTCTTATGAACTCGGCCAATCAACCCTGGTCTTCCACGCGCCGGGGGAGGTGCGTTCCAACCAATTTCATCATCAGCCGACACGCCTGTTCAACGTGCGGTTCGACGACGAGTGGCTGCGCCGCCTCCCCGAGCAGGCGACGATCTTAGAAACATCAACCCGCTTCACCGACGGGAGGTTAATCAAACTCGCCGCCAAACTTTACCGGGAGTTCACAAATATAGACGCGGTCTCCCCTCTGATCATCGAGGGTGTCACGCTCGAAATGCTGGGGGAGGCTGCGCGCGACTCGTGGGGCGTCTTGGATTCCCGGCCCCCGCGCTGGCTCCTGCGGGTCAAGGAACTGCTCCACGCGCACTTCGGCGAGGGCTTGAAGCTTTCAGCCCTCGCGGAGGCCGCCGGCGTGCATCCCGCGCATCTGAGCCGGGCGTTCCGCCAGCACTTCGGCTGTACAGTGGGCGACTACGTCCGCCGCCTGCGCGTGGAATGTGCCTGTCGCCAACTCGCGGCTTCTCACACCCCACTGGTAGAAGTCGCCTCGGCCGCTGGCTTCTCCGACCAAAGTCACTTTTCGAGAACGTTCAAGCGCCTCACGGGCCAGACCCCGGCACAATACAGAGCGGCCTACGGCTCGCGTTAACCGGGTTCCATGTGCAATCTTCGTTCAATACAGGCGTCGTCCTCCCCGGTAAAATGCTCCGGGAGGAGAGACAAACGTGCCGCCGACCTGCTCAAGTAAAGCCTGTAGACTCTTATCTGCTATTGTTTTCATCATAGCCATCGCTGTTCACACCGCCGCGGCCCACCTGCAACCCCCCGCACTCGGTCGCACCATTAAAGTCCCCCTCGACCATCGCGCCCCGAACCTCGGCGACGCGCCGCTGTACTATGAGTTCGGCGCGCCATACGACAGGTCCAAGCCGGTGGTCTTCGTCGTCGCCGACGGGCAGCAGTTCTACGTCCGGCGGGGCGCCGTCGCCCAACTCCAGAAAAGCCTGTTCGGAGACGCTTTCAACGTCGTCGGCATCGTGGCCCGCGGGGCCACGCCAGAGTTCATCAAGGCGGCGCTCGACGGGGCCGGGCAGCCCGACTGGTTGAAGGCGTGGCGGATCTTCAACAGCGAGCAGTGGGTTAACGATATCGAGGCGGTTCGCCGAAACATTCTCGGGAGTCGTGGGAAAGTATTGCTGTACGGGAGGTCGGGGGGCGCTTACCTCGTGCACCAGTACCTGACGAGGTACGGGCGTCACGTCGAGAGGGCGTTCACCCAATCGCCCGTCAACCCCTTCATCAACCGCGAGCTCGGAATCGCCATAGATAGGTTCTGGGAGGAGGTGGGCGCTCAGGATCGTAGTCTGCAACCTGCGCTGAAAAAGGTTCTAGAGCGGCGCCCCGATGAGCGGCTCAGAATACTCATCACCCTGCAGCGCCAACACTTTTTCGTCCCGGCCGAAAAACTGCCTGCCGCCCGCGCCGAGTTGATTCGCGCCCTGGCTAACGACGACGCGCCGTACTATGAGCGGGCCCGCAAAGAGTACCAGGTTGATGACATCATGAAGATGCATGAGTCTGCGGAATCCATCCAGCAGGTCGTCCGCGTCTTCGAACTCATCTACCCGTCCGGGGCCTTCCGGAGACTGGGCGGGGAGGCGGTCTACCCGCTGCTCGAAACCCAGCACCACTTCCTGCGGCCGCTCATCAACCTGAGCGAGGCTGGCCGGATACCCGCGCCGACCTTTGATTTCTCCGCGGCACACCGGGCGGACGTTGAAGTATTCATCCTCGCCGGGCGCTGGGACGAGGCGGTGGACTACCGCACCTCCATCGCGCTCGCTTACAGCTACCCGCGTCAACGTCTATTCATCGCGGACGACAATCACGTCTTCACGGAGTTGAATGCGAAGGGGCTCGTCAACCGCCTGGTACAAAGTTTCCTGAAATTCGGGCTCGGCTCGGCCGAGTTCCAAAACGCCCTGACCGCCGCCGAGCCGCACCGCTGGACCGGGGAGTAGCCAGTAGACCGAGGCGGAAGCCCTAACGGTTGACGGGGGAATCTTGACCGGTGGCCCGACTCACAGGGATACGGCTTCGGCTCGGCGGCAAGACCGTTCCGGGCAAGTCTCCGTTGAAATGCGATGCCCCGGGCCTCTCACCCCGCACGCCGCTGTGCGATTTCGGGATTCAGACCTTCCGGAAGTGGACATCTCACGCCCGCCGTCCCGAGCGACATGTGCTAAAGAGGCGCGATTGGGGAGTGCCGCGTAAATGGTACGGGGCTTGCCCTGGTCGTCTGAGCCGGAGACGCCATTCGTATGCCGGCCCCCGCCGCCGGGCCAGGCGTGCGTTCCACTTTCTCGACAGGCAGGTGATTGTAGAGATGTATTTGACTGAGGGTAGGGCGGGTGTCCGAGGGCTGAGGCCCGTCTCTGAACAGCAGCAGGACTTGCTGCGGCGCATCCCGGCTTATGGTGGCGCCGCTAGAAATGGCCCCAGGAGAGTCAGGGGTGGTGGACACCTCGGTCGGCGAGTGACGGCCGTTAAGGGCCACTTCCGTAGGCACATTAAGGCGCTCGGACGGCGTTCGCGGCGCGCGGGGGGGTGGCTCACGCCGGCCCTGACGGTGCGCGGGCTTGAAGCTCTCGCGCTCGCCCTCCTGTTGCTATTCACGCTCACGGGTGCCCGCGGCGTGAGGCTCGATCATCTGGGTGCGCGTGCCGACGCCGCCTTGATACTCGCCGCTGCGGCCCTGCTGATCGCTCTGGAATTTTCCGTAAACCGCCGCTTTGTTCACGCCCTCGGCAGGCGCTTCGCGGGACACACCTACGACGAGCGGCGCCTCCTCTTCGACCTCGGCAGGGCGGCGCGCGCGGCGACGAACATCAATCAGCTGTATGAGCTGGTCGTCAAGGAACTCGCGGGTGCGCTGGGCACCTCGCACGTATCAATATTCGTGAGCGACGAGCGCACCGGTGATTTCATCCGCCGGGTGTGCTCGACGGAACACGCCCAGAAGCGAGGCACACGGGCCGAGGGCGGAGGAATGGCGGAGCAGGCGCGGGGGGCGGTCTTGACGAAGGACTCGCTGGTAGTCCGCCGCCTGAGAAACCTGAGCGCGCCGCTGGGCATCACGCAGCGCGACTTGGACACGTGGTTGCGCTCACTAGCCTCCTGCGACCGGGCGGCGCGTGAGCGGCGCGAACTGGAGTGCGCCACGCTCCTCGACATCCGCGCGCGGCTGCTCGTCGGCGTCACGATGCACGGCCGCCTCGTAGGCATTCTCTCCGTCGGCCCGCCCGACGGTTCGCGCCAATTCTCCGCAGACGACAAGCGGATGCTGATGTCGATAGCGAACCAACTGGCCTTCATCATCGTGAACGCGAAGCTCGCCGAGCGGATGGTCGCCGAAGAGGGTCTCAGGCGCGAACTCGCGCTGGCGCGCGAGGTGCAGCAGCGCCTCCTGCCCGCTCAGCCCCCGCCGGTGAACGGGATGAGCCTCTCCGGTTTCTGCCAGCCGGCGAGCGCCATCGGGGGCGACTACTACGACTTCCTCCGCCTCGGCGAAAACCAGGTCGGGTTCGCCGTCGGCGACGTGGCCGGGAAGGGAATCGGCGCGGCGCTGCTGATGTCGAACGTCCAGGCCTCCTGGCGCAGCCAGATTCTGGCGCAGGGCGCGGGAGCCGGCGTCCGCGGCGCGCTGGCGGAACTGGTCCAGACGATGAACCGGCTCATCTTCCACTCGACCGGCGCGGCCAGCTACGTGACCTTCTTCTGCGCCACCCTGGACACGCGCTCCCGCGCCTTGAGCTACGTCAACGCGGGCCACAACCCGCCGCTGCTCGTCAGGAAGAAAGGGCGCAACGTCGCCTCCCCGGGGGCCGAGCAACGACCCGACCGGCGGCGCGCAGCGACGGAGGGCATTTTCGGGGGCGCGGGCGACTCCGTGTCTGAGAAATTCCGTGTCGAAGAACTTCCGACCGGCGGGCCTGTGCTCGGAGTTTTCGAGGAATGGCGCTACGAGCAGGACTCAGTCCTCCTGGAGAGCGGCGACCTTCTCATCGCCTACACCGACGGGCTGACCGAGGCGCTGAACGCGGCGGGCGAAGAGTTCGGCGTCGGGAGGCTGAGCGAGGCGCTCGCCGCCTGCGCCGGAGGGTCGGCGGACGAGGTGCGCGAACACGTGGTCGAGCGCGTGCGCGGCTGGTGCGCCGGGGCCCCGCAGCACGACGATCTGACGTTCGTGGTGTTGACGGTTAACTGAAGGAGAGACGCGGGCCGGCCCCCTTCCATAACCCGGGGTTCACCGGCGTGGCGTTGCTGACGCTCGCGCTCGGCATCGGCGCAGCCGCGCTTCAATTCGCTCCTCCTCGGCTTCTTCGCGGGTGCGGCGTTGCTGCTGGCGGCGGCGGGTATCTACGGCGTGATGTCTTACGCCGTCACCCAGCGCACGCACGAGCTCGGCGTGCGGGTGGCGCTCGGCGCGCAGACGCGAGACGTGCTCCGACTCGTCCTCGGGCAGTGCATGAGGCTCACGCTCGTCGGTCTTGCGCTCGGTCTCGCCAGCGCCTTCGCCCTGACGCGCGTCATGGCGACAATGCTCTACGGCGTTGAGCCGACCGACCCCTCGACGTTCGTCGGCGGCGCGCTACTGCTCGCCGTAGTTGCGCTGCTGGCCTGCTACCTGCCGGCGCGGCGGGCGACGAAAGTGGACCCGCTGGTCGCGTTCAGGTATGAGTAGAAGCCTGATATTCGGCGGAGCAGGTGGCCACCGCCCTGCGCCTCCTCGTCGCCTCCATTTCGCCTGCCGCGTCATCCTTAAGGCCGGCGTCAACTCCGGCCTGCACCTTAAAAAGAAGTGGAACAAGAAGCGGTACTACGCGCGGCAGATGGAGGTCTTGCTAAGCGCACTGCGACACAACGTGGTAGTCTGGTCGCGGGAGTGGCCGGGCGGCGAGCCTCCGATAGACTTAGCGCGGTGGCGAAGAGCCGCATGAATTACGCGCACGCCTCAAATTAAATTGCCGTGGGGAGAACCCGCTTCGGGCAGACGGTGTGAGCCATCTGTCTTGGAGTTCGTGTTAACTGTCTGGAGGGGCGGTAATGAAGCACCTTTTACGCTCGCGCCCGGCCGCGTTACTGGCTCTACTGACCCTCATAGTCTGTCAGCCCCCGGCTTTATCTCAGTCCTCAGAGAAGGATAAGAGGGGGCGTCGGCCGCGGGAAAGGGACTGCGGGGCAACGATTAGCGGGGTCAAGTTTAATGACCTGAATGGGAACGGGGTGCGGGACGCGGGCGAGCCGCCGATACCCGGCGTGACGATAACTTTGAACAGAGACGGGGCCTCGCTCCCGAGTTACGGCTCGCAGGTGGCCGCGCCCACCATCCCCACAAACCCCGGCGACGAAGGGCGGGGGATAGCGTTTGACGGGACGCACCTTTACATCTCCGACGCGACGATCCAGAACGTTCATAAGATTACGACCGGCGGCGCTCTGGTCGCGACATTCAGCGTCGGCGTCCCGGTGGCGGGGATGACGTGGGACCCGGATCAGCAGGTGCTCTGGGTCGCGGCCTACGACTCCACCGGCAAGATATGGGCGATTGATCCCAACACCGGCAACACCGTCCCGAACACGCTCTTCAACGTGAGCAGCGTCCCCGCGGCCCCCTTAATGGGCATAGACGGCCTGCAATACGACCCCAGAGACCAGACCTTCTGGTTCAGCGACGACCTGTCCTTCACGGTTTACCACGTCACTAAAACCGGCGCTCTTCTCGGCTCCATTTCCCTCTCCGCCGTGCCGAACCACGAGGAGCATACCGGCATCGCGTTCGACGGCTGTCATCTCTGGCTCGCGAGACTCATCCACAGCGGGACTAACGGATCGCGATTCGAAAAAGTTACGGACGCCGGCGTCGTCATAAGTGAGTTCACGGTCGGCATCCCGTTTTATGGCTCCGAAGAGATCGAGGTGGATGCCGTCACGTTCGCGCCGGACGTGGTGCTCTGGAGTCATGGGTACGGCGACGCAGCAGACCGGGTTCGCGCCTGGTCAATCGGTCGCGCCACGACCACCACGGCGACCGACAGCAACGGCGCGTACTCGTTCACGGGCCTGCCGTCCGGCGCGTACGTTGTCAGCGAAGTGCTCACGACGGGCTGGTTTCAGACCACCTGGTCGGCCGCGAACTGGTCGGGCCATCAGGTCACGCTCAGCCCGAATCAAACCGTCAACAATATAGACTTCGGAAACATGAAGGTGTTGGCCTGGTCGAAGCTCATTCAACCGGGGCTGTTTCGGAGCGAGCACGACCCGGTCAACGTGGCGCTCAGAGAGGCGCGCCGCGAGATCGCCGTCTCGGACATCGGCCCCGGTGTCGAGAGGTGGTACTCGCAGCTTAACAGGAAGGATTGGGTGACGCCGCTCCTGAAAAATCAGAAGAGCCGCGCCCTGGCGACGCGGCTGCTGGGGATCGGCAGAAGATTGATTCAACAGGGCGGCACACTCAGACGGGCAGACCTCCCCGTCATCCAGGAGGCGTTCGAGACTCTTGAGCGAGCCGGTAATCCCGCGCCGGAAGGTCTGACCTCAAAAGTTATGGCCCGCCTGCGCACAGCGGTGGGGAGGAAGTGGCCGGAGGTTACGGGCATTCTTGCGGGGTCTCGGAGTCCGTTGCGAGCCTCCCCGAAAGCCACACCTCCCCGGCGTTAACCCTCGCTGACGCGCCCGTCACCCGGCGCCGCGCGCACCTCGTCAATATCATCCATCGCGACGGAAGTGGTGTAGAGGCGGAGGTCGGCGCCATTGACATACAAAGTAAATCAATAATATTTTCGCCCCGGCGAACTTGACCGCGTTTGCTAACTCTCATCCTAAGCGGCGCTTGGAAATGGAAACTGTGGAAAATTAGGAGGTGCGCCTTGAGAAACAAGATCGCGTCCACTTCGGCTTTCACACTTTTGTCGTCGGCCGTGATTGGCCTGCTCCTCTCGGCCGGAAACTCTGCCGCAGGCCAGGATCAGCCGACCATCGCCAAAGACTCCATCCAGGTGACCGCCTTCACCTTTAACGTCTATCGCAAGAACTACGACGTCTGGAGTTGGGTGCCTAGAATGGAGTATCGCGTCAACGGGCCTATCGCGAGCGGCAGCCAACTCTACGTCGAATTCACCCTGCCCGGCAGCGGGCCGTGGGTGAAGTTCGATTGCCCGACCGGGGAGATACAGAAAGGCTATTGGTGGAAGACCGAGTGCGGGGGCCGAGACATCCCTGAAGATAAAGGCTCCACCTACACCGGCCCCGTTAACTTCGCCATCCGCCTGCGGAACGAACTCGCCGGCACCGACGCGACACTCTTCACCGGCAAGATGAAAGTGGCGAAAGTCCTTTCGAACGAGCACGGCCCGAAGGCCGCCAACAAGTTCGTCTATTACGTTGACCACGACTGGAACCTACCCATAGCTTACGTCTTCCTTACCGCCGATGAGCTGAAGGGCTGGGACCGCCCGGTGCTCAACGTCGCCTTCTGGGTTCGCGGGGAGGCGGTGAGGTTTCAGCCCCACTTGTTCTATCAGGGCAAGGAAGTGGGCAAGATGTTTTACGAGGGTCAGGAGGTCGGCAAGGCCGGTTGCGATTCGGAGGTGGAGAACAATACCACGCATTACGTCGCCGACTCGGTCCCGCAAAAGGCGAAGTGGGCGCGCGTCAGGTGTAGCTTCACGAACGTGCGGGGCTGGGACAAGACGGGGGAAGAGCCGGGCATGTTCGGGCCGCTCTACCTGCTCAGTGCGAATCCGGGCGATTACGAGTTCAAGCTGCTCTGGAATAATCGCCTGGCGAGGTCTGTCAAGTTCACGGTAGGGCCCGACGGGAAATTCGACAACGGCATCGCCTCCGCCAACAAGCTCGGCAGCGACCGCGTCATCGTGCCCGTCCAGATAATCGGAGACCAGGACGGCCAGTGGGATCGAACGGCGTGGAAGACCGAAGCCTTCTATGGCAATCCGCTCACGGGTTTCACGGCTTCGCCGTAGACCGGAGGGTAGTCTCCTTAATGGGGGACGATTTCTGCAATCTTAAGGAAGAAGTCTCGCCAATTTCGGCTAAGACAATTATTCAGTGTTCATTTAGGAATTCTACAGAAACGCGCTCTAAGAGTAAGCTATAGCTTTTCTATTGACCCTCTTAAAAGAGTGTCATATCGTTTGCGCTGCTCAATTTTCTTCCTGAACCTCACAGAATGCGTATAACTCAGAAAGTCTTTGTCGGCATAATACTTTCGAGTAAAGAAGATTCTTAGAAATCTTGGCGATGTTACAGAATTAAGCGCCGATTTGCGCGTCTTTATCGGTAGCGAATAGTACGTCTAATATGCGTCAGATGCTGCGCCGCTAGCGAGAACTTGAATGAAGTGACGTGTCGCCGCCCGCGCAATTGAATGGTGATGAGGGTCGGGTGGTTTGACCCCGCGAGTGAAATCGCGGACTGAGTGCAGATGCGAGGCCGGCCACTCAAGAAGGTGATTATTGCTACTCCATCAAAAGGGCACGCCGCACCGCCCGCGCGTGCCCTGCTTTTACTTTGCCGCCTTAGACTTAAAGGGAAACACTATTTCTCCCAACCGTAGTACTTAGAAAGTGCGTTGATGATCAACTTGGGCGCAATATCGAGCGCAACTTTCCAAGTACCTTCGGCAGCTTTCTTCACCATCTTACCCATCCATCCAGCTACATTAGAGCCGAATTTACCTTTCTCTACGATTGCTCCGTCTTCGGTGATTGCCCTTTCCAGTTCTTCGATGTCCTCTCCCTGAATGCCGATCTTACGCATAAAACCAGCTAGGGCCGACAGGTCATTGATAGTAGTGTTTTGTTCTACGACATAATGAGAGCTTGCATCATTCGACACGACAGCATTGCCAAGAACAATTGTTTGAAAGACGGCATTGGTCTGTTCTTTAGGAATATGAGAGATAGCATCTTCTGATTCAGATATAGCCGGATACAATTCCTCAAGCTCTAGTATGAAGCTCAACAGACGGTTACGAATCGTGTCAAGGATATGAACTATCTCGCTTGCTCCTATATCACGCCAAGCTGTTAAGCATTCAAAGTTTCGATAGATACTTGACGCCGCAACGACAGCATCACCAGACCAGCTAACACGAAATTGTTGGAACTCCTGTTTTTCGAGAAGGCTTTCCAAACTGCGAACGCCCTGAGTAATTGGTAACGTTTCAACGTAGTCTTTTAGATGTTTGGGCACGGCGAACTTTGGAATGTGGTAATTGTTCAGTTCGCTAATCCCTCCAACAAATCCTACTTTACGGAAGTTTCCAAAACTCTCCGCATAGCTTATCCGGTAATCAGGAACATTAGGGTCATCCTGTCTGTAGCCGTTTAGTTCTTTATCAATCCAGCTTTTGAACTCATCATGTTTCAATAGAGACGCTAAAACTTTAGCTTTACGCAGAGTAGTAGCTAAGCTAACTTTGTCGTCAATAGCATCATTACGGAGTTCTTGAATCAGGTGCATTGCGTTGCGTTCCGTGTGATGTAACTTTCTTTCTACGTTGGCGGCGCGCTAGGAACTTCTGTAGAAACGAAGCTCTCCCAAAGGCGGAAACAGCATTCAGCAAAATCGAATAAGTCGTACTTCCTGACATCAACGCCGTCCGCGAACGCGATGCTGTACTTATCCGGGTTGACAGAGCCGTCGTCGGCAAAGTGCTCGTACTCACGATACAAGTTGAAGTGCGCGTCGTGCGATGGCCTTTGAAGTCGCTTATGCTTGAAACCGTTGCAAACGTCGCGGCAAGCAGTCATCTCAAAGTTGCTGGCGAAAAGCGCGTTCACCTTGTCCCTGCAATCCGGTCTGGACTCTTGAAGCCAGTCGCGCAAGTGATAGCAGTTCTGCAAGAACGCGATGACCTCATCAATGTCATACGCATTAAGCTCACTCGTTTGACTCTTCTTCTTGATTCGATCCACCCGGTTATGCCAGCGAATGACGCGATCCCATTGGAGCTTCCATTGCTCCTGCTGAGGCATGAGAATATCCGGCTCAAGGGTGCTCCCTCCCAACCACTTTGGCATCAATCGCTCTCCTTAATCTCTTTCGCTGTCGTCGCTCGCAGGCAAAATCGTGGCAAGGTTGTCTTCAACGTCCAATCCGTGCTGAGCGGCGAGCTTTGCTATTTGAATGCCGAAGACACCTCGCATCTCGCCTAGTGCTCCCATGAATATCCAACTCGCGTAATGACCGGGATGCGCGCCGAACGTAATAATACGCCTATCGTCCTGCTCAACTGTATCTAGGAACTTACGACACGCCGCCCGCATCGCCCTAATGCTTTGTGATAACTCGCTGTCTTCATCAATGCTGCTAAGCTCTGTCGTTAAGAAGCGACGCATCTCAATCACTGAGCGCACACAGTAAGCGGGAGTTTCCATCTCGGACGGATTAAACAGCACGCGGCGGTCTTCTAAGAAGCTGATAACCCTTCGAGCTTTCGTTATGTCAGCTTCAAGAGGATTCCACTGAACGCCAAAGACCGGGGTGCTAATACCTGTCAGACGGTTAACGATTTCTTTGAACTTCATAGTCTTAACAGAATAGCAGAGAGCATCGCGTGTTTGAACGCTCTAAAGGTTGATCTAAGCAAGTTGGCAACAGCGTGGAAACTCTGTAACTGAGCAGCAAAAAGCAGCGTTTCGAGACGTAAGAGAAGCTGCTTTTTTCGCTCAGAATCGCTCTATATTGCGTTTTTCGAGTCAGAGACGACTCGCGCATTAGCGTCTCGAAAAACGAGCGAAAACATATCTAGCTTGAATTTAAAGCGTTATTGAAAGCGTCTTTACGCAAAAACAGCTACTCGACTTGATTCCATCGAGTAGCTGTAATTGTTGCTATTGTTAGTTTTAAATTAACTCCGGCGGTAGGACTCGAACCTACAACCCTTCGGTTAACAGCCGAATGCTCTGCCATTGAGCTACGCCGGAAGAGATTGGGTTGTGTTGAGCGCGGCGGCGAACAGGTCGGGCCGGGGCGCGAGGAAATTTTTATAGCAGAGGGGCGGCGGGGGTGTCAAACGGGGTCGGCCGGCGGCCCAATGGCTTGCGCGCGGGCGCGAGTTGCGAGATTATCTGTCGCCGTAATCCCGCAATTCGAGTGCTGTTCATCTCGTCGCGCCGCGCGGGCGCAGGAGGGGTTGGTATGGAGCGTCGCATCACTTCGTGGCACAGCCCGCACCTCGGGATGGAGATGCCGATTGTGGCTTACGGCCACGCCGGTTACCCGCTGCTCATGTTCCCGACGGCGGCCGCGGACTTCCTGGAGTACGAGAGGTTTCACCTCATTGACTCGATCCGTCCCCTCGTCGAGGCGGGCCGCGTCCGCCCCTACTCGATCAACAGCGTCAACCGCTACGCCCTGATGAACGAGCAGGCCCCGCCGCCGCTGAAGGCCGAACTGCTCTCGCGCTACGACCGCTACATCACCGACGAGGTGCTGCCGCTCATCCGCCACGAGACCGGCGGCCTCGCGCCGCTCACGACCGGGGCGAGCATGGGCGCGTACCTGTCGGCCAACACCTACTTCCGCCACCCGGACGTGGTGCGCGGCGTCGTGGCGATGAGCGGCAGCTACGACGTGCGCGCCTACTTCGACGGCTACTCGGACGACAACGTCTACTTCAACAACCCCGTCTCCTACCTCCCGAACCTGAACGACGACTACTTCCTGCCGCGCCTGCGCGCCGCCGACGCCATCGTCATCCTGACGGGGCAGGGGGCCTGGGAGGCCCCGCAGCGCAGCCGCGAACTCTCCAACATCCTCCGCGCCAAAGGCATCCCCCACACGCTCGACGTGTGGGGCCACGACGTTGACCACGACTGGCCGTGGTGGCGCAAGATGCTGCCGCATTGGTTAGAGCGGCTGCTGTGAAACGCGGAACGCGGAACGATGAACTGAAAACGGCGGGGCCGGAGACTGCGCGTGGTGCATCTCCGGCCTCGCCGTTTTAGCCTTTGGCTTTCGCCTTTCAGTTCCGCGTCTAAGTTACGGCTCGTCCGAGCCTTTCTTCCCCTTCTTCTTCGGCGGTTCGGGGTCGGCCTGGCGCGGGCGCGTGG
>JALZHT010000566.1 GCA_030860645.1 Acidobacteriota bacterium | reverse complement strand
CTCCGAGAGCGCGGCCTCGGCGGCCGCGACGAACTCCGCGGGCGTGGCGGCGATGCGCACCAGCCCCGCCTCGCCGTAGGGCCTGACCACGTCGCGGATCGGCGTCGAGACGACGGGCTTGCCGGCCGCGAGGTACTCCGGGGTCTTCGTCGGGCTGATGAAGCGCGTCGAATCGTTCATGGCGAAGAGGAGCGTCGCCACGTCCCACCCGGCGATGTAAGAGGGCAGCTCCTGGTACTGCTTCGCGCCGAGGTAGTGGATGTTCTGCCGGCGCGGCAGAGTCTCGGGGTCGATCTTCACGACCGGGCCGATGATGACGAACTGCCAATGGGGCCGCGCCGCGGCGACGGCGTCGAGCAGCTCGATGTCGAGCCGCTCGTCTACCACGCCGAAGAAGCCGAGCCGCGGGTGCGGGATGTCGGCCTGGTCGGGCGGGTCGGCGGCGGTCTCGCGCGCCTGCGCGAAGTGCGCCCGGTCGATGCTCGACGGGAAGGCGTAGACTTCCGGGTGCTGCTCGCGCTTGGCCTCGTAGAGGCTGCGCCCGCCCGTGAAGACGAGGTCGGCGCGGCGGAAGAGTTCGGCCTCGCGCTCCTTCAACTCGGGCGGCGCGCCCTTGAAGGCCGACAGCTCGTCCATGCAGTCGTAGACGACGGCCAGCGGGTCGAGGTGGCGCGTCCAGGCCAGCGGCATCGGCGTGTAGTACCAGAGGACGTGGTCGCGGACGATGTGCTCGGCGAAGAGTTGGTCGAGCAGGGTGCGCTGGAGGCCCTCGCTGTCCCCCCGCGCCTGTTGCGGCAGGCGCGGCACGACGACGCGGACGCCTCCCTCGCAGGCGCTCACGTCGAGACGCAACTCGTCGCCGTAGATCGGCTCCTCGATGAAGAAGACGCGCCGGCCCTGCGCGCAACGCGTGAGGAGGTGCTGCGGCCTCTGGAACACGAAATCCCAGCGCAGGTGCGAGAGGCACACGAGGTCAACGCGGCCCTGCGGTAAATCCACGTCACTTCCGAATGTCCGGCGGTTCTGGTTCAGGCTCAGGCGATTCAAAATGTTTTCTTGCTCCATCATCAATCCTCTTGCGTTACTCGCGTCAATCCGCCGACAAGACACCTCGCCTTTAGCCGTGCGGGGCGGCAGAAAGCCGTTCTGAACTCTGCGACCCTCACGTGGAAGGGTGGGCGGCGTGGTGAGCGCGGGCGAAATGAGAGGAAGGGAAGAATTTGCGTCCGCGGAAGCCCCGAGAGTTATGGCGTGGGGTGAGCCCTCGGCTCACCCCTTCGGTTTCTTTCGGCGTTCGCAATTCATGCCCATATTAGACCAGAAATTCTTTCCGGAAGTATCGCGGGCCACAGCCCGGCCCATTTCCTCCGCAGCCGTTGACACTACGAGCCGCTCACGTCTGTCGCAGACGCGAGACGCGGGGGGGCGCTCGCCAATCGGGGGGTTTAGAGTGTCGGGAATTATAAAGGGGGCGTTCGCCGACCGTCTGTACGTTTGTGAACCGACCAACCGCGGCCGGCGGCGCTCGCTGCCGGGCGTTCGTAAAGTCCCTCCGGGGCTCAAGCGCCGCGCTTTCCGTAAAAAGGAGCTGAGTCGCCACGCCCGACGAACGGCCGTGAGGTATATTGTTAACTGTTTCCGAGCCGCGCCCCGTCGGATTCGGGTTATCTTCTTCCAGGGGTGTGACGGGCACCGATGTACCCGAGACTATTCGGCGGAGGCCGGGATGGCGACAACTGATTACGAGCACGGGCGCGAGGAGGGCGGCGCGTCGAGGGGGCGCGCGAACCCTCTGCCGCGCGCGGTCGTGCGCCCGAACGAGTACGAACTGCTCGACGGCGAGTGGCGGTTCGCCCTCGATCCGGAGGATCGCGGGCTGACGGGGAAGTGGTATCTGGGGCACCGCTACGAACACACGGCGGTGTGGCCCGGCTCCATCGAGTCGCACATGGCCGAGGCCAAAGACGCGCAGCAGCATCAGTCGCCCCCGTGGCAGGACGAGGTGGTCGCCTGGTACGAGCGCGAATTCACCATCCCCGAGCACTGGACGGCCTTGCCCGCCACCATCGTGCAGGTCACGTTCGGCGCGTGCGGCTACGAGACGCGGGTGTGGCTCAACGGCCGCGCGCTCAAGACCGTCGAGGGCGAGGAGGCGCACTTCGGCGAGTACACCTCCTTCAGCTTCGAGCTGCCGCCCGAGGCCCTGCTCCTCGTCAACCGCCTGACGGTGCGCATCGCCGACTCGCTCGACGCCGAACTCCCGCGCGGCAAGCAGCAGTCGCACGTCTACAAGCGCGGCGGCATCTGGTATCAGACCTACACGGGGGCCGTCCGCAGCGTCTGGATCGAGCCGGTCGGGCGCAACCGCCTGCGCTCGCGCCTCGGCGTGCTGAGCAGCTACCGCGACCGCTTCGTCTCCTTCGACCTCACCACGCACACGCACGACCCCGGCAACTACGGGCTGCTGCTTTTGGTGTCGCGGCCGGACGAGCCGCGCCCGCTCGCCACCGCGAGCATGCACCTGCCGCTCGAAGTCGGCGACAAGCGGCAGCGGGTGACGGTCGAGCTGCCGGAGGCTGCCTCCTGGTCGCCGGCCGCGCCCAACCTCTACCGCCTGGTGGCGCAGCTCGGCGGCCCCGGCGGCTCGGTCTCGCAGATCGAGGCCAACTTCGGGCTGCGCACCGTCGAGGCGCGCGGCAGCCGCGTCTACCTCAACGACGAGCCGGTCTACCTCGACGGCATCCTCTACCAGCCCGGCACGGCCGACTACGAGGGGATGCGCCGCCACATGCTGGCGATGAAGGAGCTGGGGTGCAACCTCGTCCGCGTCCACATCGCCGGCATCGACCCGCGCATCTACGAGCTGGCCGACGAGATCGGGATGCTCCTGTGGGTCGAGGTGCCCAGCCCGCATAGTTCGAGTGCGCGCAGCCGCGAGAACCACTGGGCCGAGATGATGCGGATGCTGGTGCACACGGGCGCGCACCCGTCGGTCGTCATCTGGAGCCTCTACAACGAGGACTGGGGCGCGCAGGACATCGCCACCAGCGCCGAGACCCGCCGCTACATCGCCTCGGCCTACGAGCACCTGCGCCTGCACCACCCGCAGCTGCTCGTGGTCGACAACGACGGCTGGCACCACGTCTCGGTCGAGGGCCGGCTGAAGTCCGACCTCCTGACGGCGCACCTCTACACGCCGGACCTCGCGCGCTGGGGCGAGTTGCTCGACAACCTGGTCGGCGGCAAGAACGTGGGCGTCGTCATCAACCCGCTCGTCGTCGGCGACCCCTACTACTTC
>JALZHT010000565.1 GCA_030860645.1 Acidobacteriota bacterium | reverse complement strand
TCAGAATCTCGACCGCCCGGCGCGCGCCGCACGCGCAGACGGGCAGGCGCGGCGGACACTCGCAGTGGCCCGCGAGGCGGCGCAGCGTCCGCTTCACGACCCGATCCTCCAGCGAGTGGAAGCTGATGACCGCGAGGCGTCCTTGCGGTTGTAAAAGAGCGACGGCCGTCTCAATGAAGGCGTCGAGCCCTTCGAGTTCGCGGTTGACGGCGATGCGCAGGGCCTGGAAGGTGCGCGTCGCCGGGTGGATGCGGTCGGTGCGTTTGTGGCCGACGGCGCGGGCGACGAGTTCGGCCAGCTCACCCGTCGTCTCGACCGGCTCCCCGGCCTCGCGCCTTTCGACGATCCGGCGGGCGATGCGCCGCGAGCGCCGCTCCTCCCCGTACTCGTAAATGATCCGCGCGATCTCCTCCTCGGGGAGCCGCGCCAGAAGCTCGGCCGCCGTCTCCTCGTCGCCCGCGGCGTCCATCCGCATGTCAAGCGGGGCGTCGTGGCGGAAGCTGAAGCCGCGCCCCGGCGTGTCGAACTGGAGCGAGGAGACGCCGAGGTCGGCGAGGATGCCGGCGGGCTGCCTTTCGCCGGCATCGTCCAACACCCGCTCGATCTCGCGGTGGTTCGCGTGGACGGCGCGGAAGCGCGGGCCGAAGCGCGCGAGCCTCGCGGAGGCCAGCCGCAACGCCTCGCGGTCGCGGTCGATGCCGAGCACCCGCGCGGCGGGCGAGGCTTCGAGGATCGCTTCGCTGTGCCCGCCAAGACCGAGCGTCGCGTCCACGAAGAGCCCGCCGCGCTCCGGGGCCAGCAGGCCGACCGTCTCAGGTAGCAACACGGGGCGATGGGGCGTGCCCGGCCCCCCTCCGGGCTCCGCCATCACCACCGCCCCGTGGTCTTGAAGAACAGTGACGAGTGACGAGTGGCGAGTGACAAGCACTCCTCACGAACCGACGGGGAGTGACGGGTCAGGCTCCGACAGACGGCCTCTTCCTGTAACTTGTCACTCGTCACTCGTCACTCGTCGCTGTTCTTCAAATTCCGAGCCGCGCGATTGCCGCCTCGTCCTCCTCCGTGTAGGGGTCGGCGAGGAGACGCCGCTCGAAACGCTCCAGTTCCCAAACTTCCAGGTATGTCAAATATCCGAGGACGGCCACGTCGCCCATGACGGCCGCGGCCTTCCGCAGCAGCGGGTGGATGAGGACGCGCCCCTGTCCGTCGACCTCCGCCTGCTGGCCGTAATAGTTCGTCCGGTCAAGGAACTTGCGCCGCGCCGGGTCCATCGAGGGCAAGAGGGCGAGGCGCTGTTCGATGGACTCCCACTCCGGCAGAGGGTATATCCGGGCGCACTCGCCGGTCAGGCTCGTGACGTAAACCGAGGCGCCGTACTTGTCCTCTATATAGCGCCGGAAGGTGGTCGGGATTTTCAAACGCCCCTTGGAATCCATGCGCGCCGTGTAATTTCCTCTGAGCATAGGGTTTGCGGCGTGCGCAGGGGGCGGGGGCTGCTTAAAACCTCAAGTGAAACTCTAACCTTCGGCGGCAAGATACTCTTAGCAGCCCACTTTTAGCCACTTTTGACCACCCGTCGCGCATAGTACGCCCGACTGCTTAAGCATGTCAAGAGCAAAAACACTGTCAAATTGAGATTTTTAAGCACGATTTGGTGTAACCTCCTTAAGCGGCCCATAGCCAAGCCCCCGTCTATCCTGTATAGTGACCCGCCAAGTCGTAAAATTTTGAGACAAAACGTGCGGCGCACCCATTTGGGATGAATCTGGGCGAACCCCTCCTCTTCGGCACCCTCGTGGCGCTGGCGAACGTCTGCGGCGGGTTGCTCCTCGCCCGCCCCGGCACTTTCGCCCGAAGCCGAAGATTTCTCAGGTACTTAGTGGCTTTGGGTGCGGGCTTCATGCTGGCGGCCATCTTTATCGAGGTCGTGCCGGAGGTGGTCAGTCTGTGGACGGCCGGGGCGGCGGGGGGCGAGGCGGCGGGCCACGCCGTCTTGTGGGCGATGGCGCTTTTGCTGGGGGGCTACCTGCTCGTCCATTTTTTTGAACACACCGTCGCGCCCCATTTCCATTTCGGGGAGGAGACTCACCCGGAGGCGGTCGTCCGGCCATCGGCGGCCTACACGGCCATCGGCGGCCTCTCGATCCACACCTTCTTCGACGGGGCGTCGGTGGCCTCGGCCTTCGCGGTCGACCGTAAAACGGGGCTGCTGGTCTTCATCGCCGTGCTGCTGCACAAGGTGCCGGAGGGGTTCACGGCGGCCTCGATCATGCTGGCGTCGGGACGGACGGCGCGGCGGGCCGTGGGGGCGACTTTAATCATCGGCGCGGCGACGCTGACCGGGGTCTTGAGCGTGGCGCTGCTTCAGGCGCGGGTCGCCGAGGCGGTGCTTTACGCCCTGCCCTTCTCGGCGGGCGTGACGCTGTACGTCGCGGCGAGCGACCTGATCCCGGAGGTCAACCACCTCGGGGAGAAGAACCCGCTCGTGTCGCTCGTGGTTTTCGTCGGCGTCGCGCTCTTTTACGTGATGCACGTGTTGATCGAGGGCTGAGGGCCGGCGGGGAGTCGCGCCGCGCCGGGTGGAAAACAGCGGCGTTGAATTTTTCGTATAAGCATCCGACTGTTATCATCTTGGCACACATGAACCGCAGACTCGCATCCACGCCCGCGGCGCTCCTCGCCGTCGTGTGCCTGCTGGCCGCCGCGACGGCGCGCGCGCAGGATGAGCCGCGCGCGTACTCGCAGTCGCCGCTGCCGTCGCCGACCGGCTACGTCAACGACTTCGCCAACGTCCTCGACCCGGCGACGCAAGACCGTCTCGAAGCGCTGCTCCAGGAGTTGAAGAGCGCGGGCGGCATCGAGTTCGCCGTCGTGACCGTGCCGACGACGGGCGACACGCCCATCTTCGACTACACGCTCTCGGTCGCGCGCGGGTGGGGCATCGGCACGAAGGCGGCGCAGAGCAAAGGCGCGATCCTTCTGGTGGCCGTCAACGACCGGAAGTATTTCATGCAGGTCAGCCGCCACCTCGAAGGCGACTTGCCCGACGGGCTGATCGGCGAGATTTTGCGGCAGAAGCTCCGCGAGCCGTTCAGGGCCGGCGACTACGGGAAGGGCTTGACGGACGCCGTCCAGACTTTCGCGGCGACGCTCGCCGAGAAGCAGGGGTTCACGCTCGGCGGCGTGGATCAGGGTCAGGCTTACCGCCCGCCCGCGCGGCAGACGCGCGAGCCGCGCGTGAGGGTGCGGCAGGGCGGCGGCCTCGGCCTCGGCGCGTGCTGCTGCATCGCGGCGGTCGTCGGC
>JALZHT010000564.1 GCA_030860645.1 Acidobacteriota bacterium | reverse complement strand
CATCTCCGCCGCGCGCGTCGAACCACACCTCGTCGCCGTCACGCAGCCCCGCTCGGGCCACGCCGAGCGCTACCGCTCTTTACGCACCCGCGTCCTGCACGCCGGCGAGCGCCGCAAGATGCAGGCCTTCGTCATCACGAGCGCGGGCGTCATGGAAGGGAAGACCCTGACGGCCGTCAACCTCTCGTGGCTGCTCGCGCAGACCGACGGCGTGCGCGCCCTGCTCATAGATGGCGACCTGCGCAACCCGTGCGCGGCCGACTACCTCGGCCTCGACGCGCCCGTCGGCCTCTCCGAGGTGTTGGCCGGCGAGGCGACTCTGATGCAGGCCATCGTGCGGCTCGAACCGGCCGGGCTTCACCTGCTGCCCGGCGGCACGGCGCGCGACGACGTGGCGGAGATACTCTCGGGGCCGAAGTTCAGCGCCGTGCTCGCGGAGGCGCGCCGGATGTTCGACTTCATCATCATCGACGCGCCGCCGCTCGCCGTCTTCACCGACGCGAGCGTGCTCATCAACCGCGCCGACGCCGCGCTCATCGTCGCCCGCGCCAACCGCACCCGCTTCGGCGCGCTCGACCGCTTGCTGGAGCCGCTCCCGCGCGAGCGCCTGCTCGGCGTCATCCTCAACGACTCGGACGAGGAGTTGAGCGAGCAGAACTACTACTACCGCCGCTACTACGCGCGCCGCGAGAACAACGGGAGGGAGTGAGCCGGAAGGCTTCGCACGAATCAGGCCGTGGGGGGCGGGGACAGCCCCGCCCCCCACGGCCATCACCGCCGTCAGAGGTTTCAGGTGGACGCTCTTTGCGTCCTTCATGCAGTAAGTAGCCCCGGAGTTCGGCTGTTGGCACCGACGCGCTTTAACGCCCGCACGCTCCTGCTCCTCGTCGCCGAGGCCCTCCTGCTCTTCGGCTCGGTGGTGGCGGCGGCCTACCTGCGCCTCGGCTGGGTCGAAGCCTACGGCGAGCTGTACGACGAGTACGGCTTCTACAAGGCGGCGCTGGCCGCCGCCTTCTGCCTCGCCGCCTTCTACCTCTACGACCTCTACGACTTCGTCGTCATGCACGACCGGCGCGAACTCGTGCTGCGCCTCGTCCAGGCGCTCGGCCTCGCGTGGGTCGCGCTCGCCGTGACGATGTACGCCGTGCCGCACCTCCTGATCGGGCGCGGCGTCTCGCTCATCGCGCTGCCGCTCGCGCTGCTCCTCATGGTCGGCTGGCGCGTCTCGATCCACTGGCTGATGGGCCACCCCAGTGTCGGCGAGAGGATTCTCATCGTCGGCTCGGGCGACTCGGCCATCGAGGTCGCGCGCGAGGTGCTGGAGCGGCGCGACGCCGGCTACCGCGTCATCGGCTTCGTAGACCACCGGCCCGAACTCGTCGGCCAGAGCATTCTGAACCCGCGCGTCATCGGCGTCACCTCGGAGCTGGCCGAGGTCGTGCGGCGCGAGGGCGTCAACCGCATCGTCGTCGCGATGGGCGAGCGGCGCGGCCAGTTCCCCACGCAGCAACTCTTAGACCTGAGCCTCTCGGGCGGCGTCGCCATCGAGGAGTGCGCCAGCTTCTACGAGCGCCTGACGGGGCGCGTCTCGCTCGACATGCTGCGGCCGTCGTGGCTCATCTTCTCGGGGCGCGGCCGGCAGGCGCGGCTCTCGGGCGCGCTGCGGGCGCTGATGCACCGCGGCGTGGCGCTCGCCGGCTTCGTCCTCTCGCTCCCCGTGGCGCTCGCGACGGCCGTGCTCATCAAGCTCGACTCGCCCGGCCCCGTCTTCTACACGCAGGAGCGCGTCGGCAAGAACGGCCGCCCCTTCCGCGTCTACAAGTTCCGCTCGATGCGGACCGACGCCGAGCGCGACGGCCCCGTGTGGGCGGGGCGCGACGGCGACGAGCGCGTGACGCGGGTGGGCCGCGTCATCCGCAAGATTCGGGTGGACGAAATCCCGCAGTTCTGGAACATCCTCCGCGGCGACATGAACTTCGTCGGCCCGCGCCCCGAGCGCCCGCACTTCGTCCGCCAGCTCGCCGAGGAGATTCCGTTCTACGAGCAAAGACACCTCATCCCGCCCGGGCTGACGGGCTGGGCGCAGATCAAGTACCCCTACGGCGCGTCGGTCGAGGACGCGCGCCAGAAGCTCCAGTACGACCTGTACTACATCAAGAACCAGAGCCTCGTGCTCGACGCCGTCATCCTGTTCGAGACGGTCAAGACCATCCTCTTCGGTCGCGGGACTTGAGAGTTTGAAAAGGAATTTTTGATTTTTGATTTTAGATTTTTGATTTGAAGAAGAAAGCGCCGCGTGCTCTTTCAACCGCAAATCAAAAATCGCAAATCAAAAATTTCCTCCGGAGGTTGCCATGACGAAAGTTAAACTCGCCGCCGCGCTCGCCGCGCTCGCGCTCGCCGCGCTGCCCGCCGCCGCGCAGGGGCAGAAGAAGGATGAGGGGCAGAGGCCCGCGCCCCCGAAGGTGAAGGCCGAGGAGCGGCTCGAAGCGGACGACGCGGGCGCGGTGCCGGCGGGCGTGCCCGAGGAGATGCTGGCCCACCGCAGCGAGCAGATGAACGAGGAGGCCGAGGCGCTCATCCCCTACTACAACAACTTCATGTCCTCCTACCGGCTCGGCCCCGAGGACGTTATCACGGTCAACGTCTTCGGCCACGAACGCTACTCGAAGCCCAACATCGTCGTCCCGCCCGACGGCCGCATAGACTACTTCTTCATCCGCGAGGGCCTCCACGTCGTGGGCAAGACGACGCGGCAGGTCGCCGACGAAATCACGCACCACCTCGAAGAGTACCTCATCGACCCGAAGGTGACGGTCTCGCTGGAGAAGGCCATGTCGTACCGCTACGGCGTGCTCGGCGACGTGGCGAAGCCCGGCATCTTCGTCATGAACCGCCGCCTGAGCGTCTACGAGGCGCTCTTGGACGCGGGCGGCATCCTCCGCACCGGCAAGAAGCAGGTCGTCCTCCTGCGCTGGAACGCCGACCGGATGATCGAGAAGCAGGTCATTGACGTGGCCGCCATCGAGAAGGGCCGCGCCCCCGACAACTACTTCCTCCGACCCGGCGACCAGATCTTCGTCCCCGGCAACAAGTGGAAGACCGTCGACAAGATCATGGAGATGATCCCCGTCATCAGCTTCGCGCGCATCTTCACCGGCGGCTTCTGAAGGACAGAGGGCGGAAAGCGGAAGGCAGTAGTGGCGATGAAGAGTCTCAGATTTGAAATCTCAAATCCGCCGTCGCGGAGGGCGGCGCGGGCCGTCGCCCCGCGCGGCCGCCGCCCGCTGCCCGCCGCCCTCTGCCTTCTGCCTTC
>JALZHT010000563.1 GCA_030860645.1 Acidobacteriota bacterium | reverse complement strand
GGTTGAGCTTGCATCAAGCTCAACCCGCCCGCCGCCGCCCGCGGCCCTGTTCAGAGGTTGTCTTTAACTCGGAACTCTTTTATGCGGCGGCCCGCAGCGCCGGCGTCCGGCGGCTCAGTTGCGCCTCGGCGTAGCGCAAGACCTCCGCCGCCCAGTCTTCGAAGAGGTCGAAGACTTCGCCGACCATCTCCAGAGTCCGCGCCCTCCCCGCGGCGTCCAGCTCGATGCGGGCCAGCCACTCGTGGTCGCCCGCGCCGGTGTGCGCGGCTTCGAGGCCGAAGTGGAAGTGTCCGAGGTAGCGCAGCTCGACGCCCGTCCGCGCCTGCACCCGCTCGGCGAGGCGCAGCGTGTGCGGGAAGAAGACGTTGGCGGCCCCCTCCATCGCCTCGATGATGGCGAGCCGCTGGACGCTGTTCGCTTCCGTGATGAGGTGGGAGAGGCGGTAGGAGAGCATCCGGTTGGCGCGCGTCGCGTCGCCCCAGAGGAACTGGAGCCAGTCGCTGCCCGCCCCGAGCCGGTCGAAGCCGAGCTTCCGGAAGTCTTCGAGGTAGAGCCGCCAGTGGTCGTCGTCCTCGTGGCTGAAGGCGTTGACGCGCTCCTGAAACTCGTCCCCGGCCGCCTCGGCGCGGAGGAAATACTTGTTCAGGTCGGCGAAGCTCATGATCCAGTGGGCCATGCAGGGGTAGAAGGCCAGGCGGTCTTCCGGGTCGAGATTGTCGTCGCCCAAAAACGCGAAGAAGGGCAGTTCCGCGAACGCCCGCTTCCTCTCCTCGATGGCTGCCAGCACGGTTTCCAACGCTCTCGCCTCCGTTTTTAAAGTTCCGAGTTCCGGGTTTTGAGTTTCGAGTTCTAAGGTGGTCTTTAACTCGAACCTGTTGCGGCGGCCCGTCCTTGCCTCGGCTGCTAACGCGGAGAGCCGGGGCGATTCGAATCACCACGCGGGAAGAAATTTTCGATTTACGATTTTTGATTTGCGATTTAAGGCAGCACGGCCTTCGTCTCCAATCGCAAATCAAAAATCGCAAAGCGAAAATCCCTCCGGCCCCTCCGGTTGCGGGGCCGTGGGGCGTCCGCTACAATTCGCGTTTTCGGGAGACGCTCGCGCAGGTGTCCTACCACGCCGCCCGGCCCCGACCGCGGCGGCCGCGCCCCGGCGGTCTCGACTGATTCGGAAGAAGGAAGGTTTTCAAATGCTCAAGCTATTCAGCCGGCTGGAGAAGGGGCGCAGCATCATCATCCTCTTTTTCGCCGGCCTGCTCGTCCTCGGCCTGGTCGTCGCCGGCGTCTACAACCGCAGCAGCGTCGCCACCGCCAACCCCTTCAAGAGCCGCGAGGTCATGGCGAGCGTCCGCGGCGACGACGTGACGGTCGCCGACTTCACCGTGCGCAAGAAGGCGCGCGAGGCCGAGTTCTCGCGCTTCGGCGGACAGATCAGCCTCGCCACGCTCGGCATCACGGGCGAGCGCCTGCTGGACGAACTCATCAACAGCCGCATCGTCGTGCAGGAGGCCGAGCGCCTGAACTTGAACCCCTCCGAGGAGGAGGTGAAGGCCGAAATCCTCCGCCAGGCCGGGGCCTCTTCGGGCGGCTTCGACTTCAAGGTCTACCGCGAGAACGTCGCGCGCAACTACGGCAGCGTCGCGCTCTTCGAGGAGACGATGCGCGACATCGTCGCCGGGCGGAAGCTGCGCGCCTACGTGACGGCCGGCGTGCAGGTCTCCGAGGATGAGGTGAGGGACGAGTACCTGCGCGACAACACGCAGTTCGACGTGCTCTACGTGCCCGTGACGGCCGCCGACCTCGCCAAGCGCGTCAACCCCTCGGACGAGGAGCTGGCCCGCTACTTCGAGGAGCATAAGACCGACTACCGCTTCCTCGAAGAGCAGAAGAAGATTCGCTACCTCTTCATCAGCACCGACAAGGTCGCCGGGAAGATTCAAATCCCCGACGAGGACTTGCGCAAGGAGTTCGACGAGCGCGACGTGGAGCAGAAGCAGGCGGGCGTCCGCGTCCAGCAGATCGTCCTGCGGGTGGCGCGGCCCGAACTCGACAACGAGGTCTTGAGCCGCGCCACCGGGCTGGTCGCGCGCGTCCGCAAGCCCGAAGACCAGACCGCGACCGAGGAGGAGTTCGCCGAACTGGCGCGCGGCAACTCCGAGGACGCGGCCACGGCGCAGAAGGGCGGCTGGCTCGCGGCCCCCGTCCGCCGCAACCCGAACCGCCCGCAGACCTCCACGCCCGGCAACGTCAACGACCTCCTCCAGAACACGCTCGACATGAAGGAGGGGCAGGTCAGCGACCCCTTGAAGACCGGCAACGCCTACTACATCTTCCGCCGCGGCCCCTCCGTCCCGAAGACCTTCGAGGAGGCGCGCAACGAGCTGCTCGTCTCGCTGCGCAACCGCCGCGCCTACGGCGTCGCGCAGGGCATCGCCGGCCGCGCCGCGGCGCGACTCAAGGAGACGAAGGACATCCAGGCGGTCGCGCGCGAGTTCGCCGCCGAGGCCAACATGAACCCGGCCGAGATGGTGAAGGAGACCGGCTTCGTCAGGCCCGGCGACACCGTGCCCGACATCGGCAGCAACCCGCAGTTCGAGGATGCCATCAAGCCGCTTGACGAGCCGGGCCAGATCGGCGACCACCTCAACATCCCGAACGGCTTCGCCGTCCCCACGCTCGTCGAGAAGCGCGAGCCGCGCCTCCCCGAACTCGCCGAAGTCCGCGACCGCGTGCTCGAAGACTTCCGCCAGGCGCGGGCCAAAGAGCAGCTCGAACAGACGGCGCGCGAGCTGGCCGGGGCCGCCGGCCCCGACGCGCTGAAGGCGACCGCCGAGCGCCTCGGCCTCAAGGTCGAGACCGAGGAGGCTTTCAAGTGGGGCCGCCCGCTCGGCACCGCCGGGGCCGACCCGGCGCTCGACGCCGCCATCTACGCGCTCGCGGCCGGCGAGACGGCGAAGACGCCCGTGAAGATCGGCGACGCGTGGTACGCCGTCGGCGTGACGAAGCGCACCGACGCCGACCTCGCCGAGTTCGGCAAGCAGCAGGCCGAGCTGACCGCGCGGGCGCTCGACGAGCGGCGCTCGCAGGTCTTCGACGAGTACATCACGGCCATCCGCCGCCGCCTGGAGCAGCAGGGCGACATCGAAATCCGCAGCGACGTGCTCGCCCGCGTCGACGCCGAGGCCGAGCCGCCCGCCGCCCTCCCCCGCGCGCCCATTGACCTCCCGACCGGGCAATAAGTTTCGGGTTCCGAGTTACAGACAAACTTAAAACAGAGCCGCGGGCGGCGGCGGGCGGGTTGAACGTTCATAACGTTCAACC
>JALZHT010000047.1 GCA_030860645.1 Acidobacteriota bacterium | reverse complement strand
GCCCGGACGCCGGGGCGCGGGCGCGGCGCGCAACGCCGGCGTGCGGCTGGCGAGCGGGGAGCTGCTCGCCTTTCTCGATTCCGACGACCTCTGGCGGCCGGGGAAGTTGGACGCGGAACTCGGCGTGTTCGAGCGCCTCCCCGAAGCGGAGGCGGTGGTGTCGGACAGCCTCGTCTTCATCGAGGGGCGGGCCGACGAGCAGAGTCGTTTCGCCATGAACGGTCTGCTGGCGGCGTCGCAGGGGCGTGTGCGCTGGATGAGTGAATGCCGCTGGCTGTGGACGAACAGCCAGAACGGGGTGGCGACGTGCTCGATCACCCTGCGCCGGGGCGCGCTGGCCCGCCTCGGGGAGACGTTGTTCGCCGAAGACCTCGTCTCCTGCGAAGACTGGGAGTTGGAGATGCGCATCTACCACCTGTGCCGGGTCGCCGTGCTGCCGGAAGTCTGGGCCTGGGTGCGGCGTCTAAACGACGGCGCGCGGCTCGGCCGCACGGCTCCGGGGAAGCCTCCCACGCGGGAAGAGGAGATCGGCCTGCTGCGCGACCGGCTCACGGTCGTGGAGCGGTCGCACTGGCTCACCGGACTCGACGCCCATCTGGCCGCCGAACTCAAGCGGTTCCGTGAAGACACCGCCCGGCAACTCGCCAGCCTCGCCAGCTCTGAACAGGAAACGCGGTGACGCCGCCAAAGACGGGGAGGCCGATTAATGGAAGAGGTTCATCTGTGGCGGGGTTCGGCGGAGCAGCGGGCGCTGCGTTCGCAGGCGGGCAAGTCGGGCCAGTTCGCCTACTTCAACCGGCAACTGGATGACCCCGATTGGGCCGGCAAGGCGGTGCTCGATTTCGGCGGCAACGTCGGAAACCTTTTGCTCGACCCCGGCTGCACGATACGCCCCGAAGACTACTACTGCGTTGATGTCATCCGGGAAGCCCTGACGGAGGGGCGCCAGAGATTCCCGCAGGCCCACTGGGTTCATTACAACCGCTACAACTGCTCTTTCAACCCCGAGGGCGTCGAGGGCCTGCCGATTCCGGACTTGGGAATCGAGTTCGACATGATCCTGGCCTTCTCCGTGTTCACACACACCACGCGGGAGGAGATGAACGACCTGGTCGGGCAGTTACGCGCCCGCCTCGCGCCGGGCGGCGCGCTGGCCTTCACCTTCATAGACCCGCACTTCGAATCCTGGCCCGACACCTACGCCGGCAACAACCTGCGGTGGCGTCTGGAAAAGACTCGCCGGAGCAACCCCGCCGTCGCTGTCGAAGGCTTGCTGGAGCAAAGCCGCGGCGCGGAGTGGTGCGCCCTCGTTGACGGCACGAAGCTGTACGTCAACGGCAACGGCGTCTGGGGCGGCGAGGCCCAGACCTGCATGACCTACAACGTCTTCTACACCGCCGAGTTCATGCGGCGCGAGTTCCCGCGCGCGACGATCCGCCCGCCGGTCAACGGCGAGATGCAGCACTGCTGCATCATCCGGAGGGAGGCGTGAGCCGCGCCGAAAATCGTCGGCCGCCCCGCGCTTCGTTTCACGCCCGCGTCGCCGGTCGCGGTTCCGGCGCGGGCCGGCCGGCAGGAGGTAATTGACACCTCCGGAACAGTCGCCTAGACTGGCCGCACCTCGCGGACAGGCGGAAGCGCTTTCGACACCTCATACAACTCAAGGGATTGGAGCAGACGCGGATGCTGACGCCGTTTCCTGAGGCGGGAAGAATCGCCGTTTCGCCCACGCTGGCCCGCGAACTACTCAAGGGCGTCGAGCGCCTCCCCCTCTACGACAACAAAGAGTTCTACTCGCCCGCCTTGCAGGCGCTCGTGCTCGAACGGGTTCGCGAAACCTGCCCGGAGGATTTCGACGCGCTCGTCAGTCTGATTAAGGAGCGAATCGCGCGGCGGCCCTACTGCGTCATCGTCCGGGGCCTCCGCTTCGACGAGGGCAACAGGTTGTTCGTCGCCCTCAACCGGGCCTTCGGGGAGTTGGTGGCTCGCCCCTACGAGAAGCCGCGCGCGCAACTCGTCCATTACATCCAGCCCGCGACCGACATCGCCTCGTCGCGGGGCGGCCGGGAGAGCGAGCGGCTGCACACGGACGCCGCCGACTGGGAGACGCCGGTCGAGCTGATCTCGATGGTGTGCGTCCGCGCCGACCGCGGGGGCGGCGGGCGGTCGCGCGTCCTCGACGTGGACGCGGCGCGGGACGAGGTAAAAAACCGCCTCGGGAGAGAGACGCTCGAACTCCTGGAGACCGAGCCGGTGCCGTGGCGGTTGGCCGACTACTGCGGCGGCGGACTGAAGTGGCGGACGGTGCTCGGCGAATCCCGGATGTGCTGGCGGCGCTACACGATCAACCTCGCGCTCGACTCCGACGGCGTCGGGCTGTCGGACGAAATGCTCGCCTCGCTGGACGCCTTCGAGGAGACCATCGCCGGCACCACCCGCACGCTCGACTTCCTGATGCGCGAGGGCGAGCTGCTGTTTTCGGACAACACGCGGACGGTTCACGCCCGCACGCCGATCTCAGACGGCGGCGCTTCCGACCGCCTGATGATCCGGAGCTGGATACGGACGACCCGGACGGAGTAGCGAATGCAGTTCGCCCAGATATGTGACCTCGTCGAAACTGACGCCGCGGGGGCCGCGCCGCCCGACGTTTCCGCGATGCTCGGAACCTGGCTCAACTCGAACCCGGAGACGAGCGGCATCGCGCGGATGGTGATGTCCGAGGAGGGCGGGAAACTCTGGCTGCGGGTGTCCGCGGTCGGCCCGGAGGGTTTGATAGATTGGGGGGCGGCGGAGGTGAGCGTCTTTTCCTCCTCCGCGACGGCGCGCGACGCCGCGGGTTTCACGTGCCTCTACGACTTCGGCTTCGCGGAGACGCGGCTCCAGGCGATGATCCTCAAGGGCCTGATCGTCCTCGCCCAAATCCACGCCTTCAAAGACGGGAGTGGCCGCGTTGACTACTTTGTGCGCGAGTACTTCGCGCTGGCCCACGGTCGGTACTAGCGCCGCGCCCGTCCGAGCATCCGCCATGACCCAGCCCTTCGAGTTCAAGCAGAGCGGACACCTGAACCCCGCGCTCACAGACCCCGCGGCGCGCACCTTGAACGCCGACAAGCTGACCGGCCGGTGGCGGAACACGAACCCGCAGACGCGCGGCATCGCCGAAATCAACATCGCGCAGGACGGCGAACGGTTCGGCGTCTCCGCCGCCGGCGTCGGGGCCGGCGGCCTTGTCGAATGGCCCGAGACCGAGGCGAGGGTGCTGGCGAACCTGGAGGAAGAGGCCGGGCAGCGCGCGCTCGCCCTGGCGGCCACCTTCGACTTCGGCTTCATGCGGGCGGAGACCTACCTGCGGGTTAACAAGGGCGTGCTGGTCATCGTGCTGTTCGTGACGTTCCTCGACGGCTCGGGTAGGTCAAACTACGTCAACCGCGAGTTCTTCTACCGCCGGGACTGATCTGAAAGGACGGGCATGGCATTCCTCTCGCAGAGGACGTGGCAGTTCACCTACTTCGCCTTGCAGCTCGGCGAGCACGCGTGGCGGGGGAAGGACGTGCTGGATTTCGGGGGCAACGTCGGCAACATCCTGCGCGACCCGAACTCGACCATTGATGTCGAGCGTTACTGGTGCATAGACGTGGACGAAGAGGCCATCGAGGTGGGGAAGCGCACCTACCCGGAGGCGCACTGGCTCCTCTACGACCGCTACTGCTTCTTCTTCAACCCGCGCGGCGTCCCGCGCCTGAAGCTCCCGCGCATCGAACAGCGGTTCGATTACATCGTCGCCTACTCGGTCTTCACCAACACGCCGCCGACCGACATGCTCGAGCTGGTCGGCGAGCTGCGGGGCCTGCTGAAGGGCGGCGGGAAGCTGGCTTTCACGTTCATAGACCCGCACCACCACTCGTGGCCCGGCCGCTATCAAGGGGACAACCTGCGATGGCGTCTGGAAAAAATCAGGGTCGAGGAGAACGCGGACGTTGACGTGGCCGCGCTGGCCGACGAGGCGCGGGGCGCGAGCTGGTGCGTCATCGTGAACGGCAGGGATTTGTACCTGGAGACCGAGGAGGTCGAGCCGTGCGAGCCGGAGCGGCAAAGGTCTTTTTATGTGTTCCACACCGAGGAGTACATCAGGTCTTTGTTCCCGCACGCCACCATCCGGCCGCCGGCCAACAACGAGATGCAGCACTGCTGCATTATCGAGGCTGCGTGAACCGAGAGAAGGGAGGTCACGTTGGATTTCATTCGCCTCAAGCCGGAGCAGCGGCGCGCCTTCGAAGAAGACGGCTTTCTGGTGGTGCCCGGCGCGCTCGGGCCGGGCGCGGTCGCGCGCCTCGTCGAGGCCGGCGACCGCCTGGCGGAGCCGCTCCTCAAAAAACCTGAACTCCGCGGGAGGCCCGAGTATAACCACCTGGATTTACGCCCCGGCCTGCTCAGGGAAGAGGCCCTCTTCGACCTCGTCACCCACGGCGCGACCGTCCCGCTCGTCGTCCAGTTGCTCAGCCCCAACATCCACCTCCACTCGACGGCGCTCATCTACAAGAGGCCCGAAAGCCCCGACGACCCGCCCTTCAGGCGCGGGTGGCACCGCGACATCCGCATCCCGCGCGACCTCGGGCACGAGGGCCTGCCGCTGGTGGGCATCAAGGTCTGCTACTGCCTGACGGACTTTCAACGGTCGAACTGCGGCATGACCCTGATGGCCCGCGGGACTCACCTGAGAACCGGGCCGCTCGCCATCCCGAAGGGCGAGGTTGACCCGCCGGGCGTGGAGGTGTGCGACCTCAGACTGAATGCGGGCGACGCCCTGCTCTTCGAGAACCGCATCTTCCACACCGCCGCGCCCAACCGCAGCGACCGCACGTCGAAGGTGCTGATGTACGGCTACGCCTACCGCTGGATGAAGCCCGAGGTGTACCTCGAAGTCCCCGACCCGCGGCTTCTGGAGAAGGCCGACCCCGTCACCCGCCAACTGCTGGGCGGGTACAGGGACGTGGACACCCCGCCCTGGGCGTTACAAGCCTGGGCCGAGCGTCACGACGCCCACCCGGAGCCTGTGCCGTGGACTGTAGAGATTTGAAGGGGGTTGAATGGATGTCGCGTGCTGACGAGGCGCTGTTCGTTAACGGTGTGGAGTCTTTCTTCTGGAAGGGCCGGTCTTTCGAGTGGAATCTCATCTCCACCCGGCTGACGCAATTCTCTTACTTCGACCGGCAGCTCGGACGCCCGGCGTGGAAGGGGCGTCGGGTTCTGGACTTCGGCGGCAACGTCGGCACCTTTCTGGCGGGCGCGGGCGACCGCGTTGACCACGAAGACTACTGGTGCGTAGACCTGAACCGGGCCGTCATCGAGCAGGGCCGCCGCACCTACCCGCGGGCGCACTTCGTGCACTACGACCGCTACAGCCCGCAGTACAACCCGCGCGGGACGCGCCGCCTGCCCGTCCCGGATTTGGGGGTGAAGTTCGACTTCATCCTGGCCTTCTCCGTCTTCACCCACGTTGACCGGCGCGAGCTGATCGAGCTGGTCGGGTCGCTGCGGAGGATGTTGTCGCCCGGGGGCGTGCTGGCCTTCACCTTCTTCGACCCGCATTACGACAGGTCTTTGGCCGACCCCACACAGCCCCCAGGCTCCGCCGTGGGGCGTTACTTCAACTCCCGGAGCAACGGGCGAAGGGGCCGGCGGCCACGTTGGTACGTCCTCATTGACGAAGAGCTTTACGTGGAGCCGGGGGACGAGTTCTACCACCAGACGCGCCTGGGCAAGCCCCTTGAGTCCTACTGCTCTTTCTTCGCCGCCGACTACATCGGTTCGCTCTTCCCGGAGGCGACGGTGCTCCCGCCCGTCAGCCCCGAGTATCAACACTGCTGCGTTCTCAAATACGCCCGCTAGCTCTCGGCTCAGGCAGGAGTTGCTTATGGTGACGCACCTCTCGACTCGGGAAACACAATTCTCCTACTTCGACCGGCTGCTGGGAGGCCCGCTCTGGAAGGGCCGCAAAGTCCTGGACTTCGGCGGCAACGTCGGCGGCTTCCTGGCGGGCGCGGGCGACCGCGTTGACCACGAAGACTACTGGTGCCTGGACCTCACACGGGGCGCGATTGAACAAGGCCGCCGCACCTACCCGCGGGCGCACTTCGTGCACTACGACCGCTACAGCTCATACTTCAACCCGCGCGGGACGCGCCACCTGCCCGTCCCGGATTTGGGGGTGAAGTTCGACATCATCGTCGCCTTCTCCGTCTTCACCCACACCCACCTGGTCGAGATGCTTGAGCTGGTCGGGCAACTGCGCCGCGCGCTCACGCCCGGCGGCGTCCTCGCGTTTACTTTCACCGACCCGCGCTACGACAGGTCGCTGACCAACCCCGCGCTGCCTTCGGGGACTGACGTGCGGAAGATGCTTGAGTGGGAGCAGGCCGAGAACCCGTCCCTTGAGATCGAGGCGATGGTCGAGGCGGCGCGCCGGTCGAACTGGTGTCTGCTCGTTGACGACAAACTCCACGTCGAACCGGGCGAAGAGCTGTGCCAGCAGAGCGCGCGCGGCAAACCCGGCGAGTCCTACTGCTCCTACTTCACCACGGACTACATCGGGACGCTCTTCCCGGGCGCGGCGGTGCTCCCGCCGGCCAGCCCCGAGTGGCAGCACTGCTGCATTCTAAGAGAAGCATGAGCCGGCCCCCGCGCGCGACCGGGGCGGGCGGGCGAGGAAGAACAGCCATGAGTCTGAGATTCCACTGGATGCTTCCGAAGGGCGGGGAGGTGGCCGTCGGCGCGCCCCAGACGCCGCTGGAGGCCGCCCGTTACCGGATCGAGTACAACTACACCTACCCCGCCCCACGGCCCGACATGGGAGGCTGGACCCACTTCGCCCGCCGCGCCGAGGAGGCCGGGATTGATTCGGTGCTAATCTCTTTCAGCCGCTACGAGCCTGACCCGTTCATCGTGAGTAGCGCGCTCGGGCAGGCCACGGAGAAGCTCAAGTTCATCGTCGCCTACCGCTCGGGGCTGATGCAGCCGACGACCTTCGTCCAGCAGGTCAACACGCTCTCGGCCCTGGTCGGCGGGCGCGTCGCCGTGAACATGGTCGCGGGCAGCTCCACTTCGGAGCAGCGCGGCTACGGCGACTTCCTCGCGCACGACGAACGCTACGCCCGCGCCGAAGAGTTTTTAGCGGTCTGTAATTCCTTCTGGCAGGGTAACGGCGAGGTGGATTTCGACGGCAAATATTACCGCGTCGAGAAGGGGCGGCTGCACACGCCGTTCGTCGCGCCCGACCGCGCGGCCCCCGAAATCTACGTCTCGGGCCACTCCGAGCAGTCCGAGCGGCTGGCCTGCTCGCAGGGTTCGTGCTGGCTGCGCGTGGCCGACACGCCCGAGAAGCTCGAACCCGCGGTGGCGCGCATGCGGGAGCGCGGGATCGGCGTCTGTCTCAGGATGGGCTTGATGTGCAGGCCGACGCGGGAGGAAGCGTTCAGGGCCGTCGAGGCGCTGCTGCCGGCGGACAGGCGTGAAACCACCACCGGCCTCAAAGACGACTCGCAGATGTACAGGGAGGGCGCGGCGGTGAAGGGCGACGCCCACTGGCTGAACCGTTCGCTGTGGGCCGGGCTGGTGCCGCACTACGGCCCGGTGTGGACGACGCTGCTCGGGTCGCCGGGGGAGTTGGCCGAGGCGTTCCTCGCCTACCAGCGGATCGGCGTCGGCGAGTTCATCATCTCGGGCTGGCCGGAGGTGGACGCGGTCGTTACTTTCGGCCGCGAGGTTCTCCCGCTGGTCAGGGAGGCCGAGCGGCGCGCGTGAGAAGGGGATGGCGATGAGTCTGAGATTCCACTGGATGCTTCCGAAGGGCGGCGAAGTAGCCATGAAGACGGCCCGGGAAACGTCCCGCGTGCTCACGACCAAAAGCACGTCGCCGGCGGCGCTGCCGGACATGGAGGGCTGGGCGCGATTCGCCCGCCGCGCGGAGGAGTCGGGGATCGAGTCGGTGCTGCTTTCCTTCAGCCGCTACGAGCCGGACACCATCCTCGTCGCGTGCGCGGTCGGGCAAGTGACCACGAAGCTCAAGTTCATCGTCGCCTACCGCATGGGGCTGATGCAGCCGACGACCTTCGTCCAGCAGGTCAACACGCTCTCGGCTTTGATCGGCGGGCGCGTCGCTTTGAACGTCGTCGCCGGCAGCTCGACGGCCGAGCAGCGCGGCTACGGCGACTTCCTCGACCACGACGAACGCTACGCCCGCGCCGAGGAATTCCTCGCCGTCTGCCGCTCCTTCTGGCGGGGCGACGCCGAGGTGGATTTCGAGGGCGAATACTGCCGCGTCGAGAAGGGGCGGCTGCACACGCCGTTCGTCGCGCCCGACCGCGCGGCCCCCGAAATCTACGTCTCGGGCCACTCCGAGCAGGCGCAACGGCTCGCCCTCACGCGGGGCTCGTGCTGGCTGCGCTTGATAGATACGCCCGAGAAGCTGCGCCCCCTGGTGGCCCGCTTCCGAGAACAGGGCGTCGAAGTCTGTCTCAGGCTGTGTTTGGTTTGCAGGCCGACGCGCGAGGAGGCGCTCGCGGCCGCACATTCCCTGCTGCCCGATGAAGACATCGGCCGCCAGGAGCGCGCCATCCTCGCCGGCAGCGATTCGCAGACGCTGAAGCAAGCCCTGGCCGCCGCGGACGAGGTCGGCTGGTTGAGCCGCCACCTGTGGGCCGGGCTGGTTCCGTTTTACGGGTCGTCGGCGATGACGCTGGTGGGGACGCCGGAGGAGCTGGCCGAAGTGTTCCTCCAGTACAAGCAGATCGGCGTCACCCAGTTCATCATCTCGGGCTGGCCGAAGCTCGACGAGATGCTGATCTTCGGGCGCGAGGTCTTGCCGCTCGTCCGGAAGGCGGAACGACACTGAAGGAGGCCGCCGGTGGCTGAACAACCGAGCTTACCCGCAAGCCCTCTCGCCCACGTCGTCGAACGGCTGCGCGCCTCCGAAGTCGTGCCGGAGCCTTTCCCCCATTACTACGTGGAGAATGTTTTCCCCGCAGAGTTTTACCGCGAACTGCTCGGCCACCTGCCCGGCGGCGACGCCTACCAGAACCTGTTCGAAATCACCACCCTGAAACTCGACCACTTCCGGCACAGGGATCAAAGAGACCTGGGCGACGGCTGGACGAAGGGGTTGCCCGGCGAGCAGAGAGACTTCTGGGATCGCTTCAACGGGTGGTTCCTCGGCCCCGAGTTGGCCCGGGCCGTGCTCGCGTCCTTCGCCGAGCCGCTGCGCGCGCGACTCGGCGCTGAAGAATCGTGGCCGCCCGTCTCGGTCGAATCGCAGCTCATCCGTCACCGGGCCGGCTACTTTCTCGGGCCGCACTCGGACTTGCACACGAAGCTCGTGGTGCTGCTGATCTACCTCGCGCCGGACGAGAGCGCCGCGCATCTGGGAACCTCGCTCTACCGCCCGAAAGACCCCGGCTTCGCCTGCCCCGACAGCGCCCACTACCCGTTCGAGGACTTCGTCAGGGTGAAGACCGCCCCCTACAGGCCCAACTCGATGCTCGGGTTCGTGCGCTCCGACATCTCGTTCCACGGCGTCGAGCCGCTCTCGGAGCAGGATGTCAACGCCTGCGGACGGGACTTGATCCAGTACGTGCTCTACGACAAGCCGGCCCGCGAGGCGCAACTCCGTGAGCGCCGCCTCGCCGCCGCCGGGAAGGCCACCGCGTGAACCTCCGACCGCCAGGGGCGACTCGCGCGGTCGTCTTCGTCCTCCGCCGCCCGGCCGGTGAGAGCCTGCGCCACGCGCGGGCCGTCGGGCGACTCGACGGCGTCCGCCTGCTCGGCATCTGCGAGGACGCGCCGCGCGCCGAAGGGGCCGAGGTCTTCGCGGAGCTGGCCCGCGTCGCGGACACGCACGACGCGGCCCAACTGCTCGCCGCCGCGCGGCAACTCGCGGAGAAGCACGGCCCTCTACATCAGGTCGTGACGGCGCACGAGACGCTGCTCGAACCCGTGGCGGAGGTCTGCGAGGCGCTCGGCCTGCGGGGCATGAGCGCGTCCACCGTCCGCCGGGCGCTCGATAAGTCGTGCCTGAAACGAACCCTCGAACGGGCCGGCATCAAGACGGCCCGCGACCGTTTGATTACCAGCCCCGACGACGCCCGGCGGTTCGCCGCCGAGGTGGGCTTCCCCGTCGTGCTCAAGCCGCTGGGCGGGAGCGGCGGCCTCGCGACCTGGTGCGTCCGCGGGGCCGAACAACTCGAACTGGCGCTCGAATTGATCGGGCCGTCGCCGGAGAACGCCGCCCTGGCCGAAGTCTACCTGCGCGGCCGCGAGCTTTGCGTAGACACGATCACCATCGCGGGCGAGCCGCGTTTTTACTCGGTCTGCTGCTACCGCCCGACGATCCTGGAGGCGTTGGAAAACCCGCGGACGCAGTGGACGTGCGTGATGCCGCGCGACATCGGCGGCGAGTCGTACCGTGAGTTCATCGAACAAGGTCTGAAGGCGGTTCGCGCGCTCGCGGTCGGTGACGCCATGACCCACATGGAAGGGTTCCTGCTCGAAGGCGGTGGACACGTCTTCACCGACGCCACGCTCAGGCCGGCGGGCGCGCGCATCGCCCCGATGCTCGCGTTCGCCTACGACATGGACCCTCACCGGGCGTGGGCGAGGGCGGCCGTGGACGGCTGTTTCGACGGGCCGTGGGAGCGCAGGTACGCGGTGGGGACGGTCTTCCTGCGCGGGACGGGGCGCGGGCTGGTCGCGCACGTCCGCGGCGTCGAGTCGGTCAGGCGGCACGTCGGCGGACTCGTGGTCGAGGCCCGCCTGCCGCGGGTCGGGGCCGCGAAGTCGGCCACCTACACGGGCGACGGCTACGTCACCCTCCGTCACCCCGAAACCCGCGTGGTCGAAGACGCGCTGCGGCTGGTCGCGCGCACCGTGCGCGTCACCTACAGCCACCCGGAATCAGCTTCGCCCGCGGACGGGGCCGCCGGGGAGGAGTGGTCGCGGCGGCTCCGGCACTTCGACGAGCAGCTCAACAAACCGGCCTGGGAGGATGATTCTCTGCCGAGTCTGTAGTGACGCCCGCACGGCGTCAGGCAGCGCCATCTTCACCGAGAGGCCGCCAACGACGGGGAGGAGAAACCTTGAGTTCGGAAGCACCCAGAGCCTTCAACCGGGAGATGTACCACGACCACCCGGAGAACGTATTTTACGGCACCGACGACGGCTGCCAGGACGGTTCCTTCCGCGAGTTCGCGGAGTTCAAGGCCCACTACGAAGGCGTGGCCCCGCACCGGCGCGAGGACATCCACATGCTCAGCGTCGTCGGCGGCCTGTACGGCCTCAACCTCATCCCGCTCTGGCGGCCCAGGCGGATCACCATCTTCGACATCAACCCGGCGGCCGTCACCTACTTCCGCATCATCCGCCGCGTCTTCACGACGAGCCGGGATGTCGAACACTTCCTCGGCCGGCTCACGGCCGGCGACTACGAGGCCGAGACCGAGCAGGAACAGTTCGTGCGCGAGAACATCCGTCTGAAGCAGAAGGGCTGCCTGCCCCGCTCCAGGGGTTCCACCAAGCGCCCCTACGAGCAGAGCTGGCAGTACGCCTTCGAGAACTTCGACCTGACCAAGCGGCTCCTGACCGAAGTCCCCCTCGACATCCGCACCGAGCCGATGGAGAGCGAGAGCTTCAGCCGTTGGATACGCGAGCAGAACAACCTCTGGATATATGCTTCGAACATCACGCAGTTCCACTTCTTCGACCTTGAGTTCGCGAACCCCACCAACGTCGTCATTATTCAAATCATCCACCCCGACCAGCCGCAGCTCCTCGACCTCGCGCCGCTCGGCGGGGGGCCGGTCAGGGTCAAATTCGAAATCCCTCTCCGGGCGGAGCGGATGGAGCAGTAGCCCGCGGGCGTCCGCCCACGCCTTCGCCGAAAGGAGCACGTCAGATGGTCAACAAGATTCGCATCAAAACGGACGCGGCGGCCCCCGCCACCGGCACGTACTCGCAGGCCATCCGCACCGGCGGTCTCGTTTTCGTGACCGGCCAGACCGGCCGCAACCCGGAGACCGGCAAACTGGAGGAGGGCCTCGAAGCCCAGACGCGGCGGATGCTGTCGAACATTGACGCGATCCTGAACGCGGCGGGCTGCTCGCCGGCCGACATCGTCAAGGTCACGCTGCTGCTCGCCGACATCAAGGATTTCAAAGCCGTGGACGTGATCTACGCCGCCTGGCTCCCCGGGCACGGCGTCACCCCGCCGCTGCCCGCGCGCACGGCGTTCCAGGCCGCGGCGCTCCCGGCGGGGGCGCTGGTCATGCTCGAAGTCGTCGCCGCGTACCCGACCGAATGAAGCGGCGGCCGCTTCATCCTCCCTCTGAGATGCGCGTCACGCTCATCATTAGCGCGCTGGGCGGCGGGGGGGCGGAGCGCGTCTGCGTGAATCTGGCGAACGCGTGGGCGGCGCGCGGGCGGCAGGTCACGATTCTGACGGTGGCGCGCGGGGCGTCCCGTTCGGTCTACGCCCTCGACC
>JALZHT010000562.1 GCA_030860645.1 Acidobacteriota bacterium | reverse complement strand
ACTCGGCTTCGCTCACCCGCCCGCTCGCGCCCGGCCGCCGGCGCCGGCCCGCCCGCCCGAAGGCCATTGACTCGCTCGCCATCCTCCCGCTCGCCAACGAGACCGGCGAGGCCCGGGCCGAGTACCTCTCCGACGGCATCACCGAGAGCATCATCAACAGCCTCTCGCAACTGCCGCGCCTGCGCGTCGTGCCGCGCGCCACCGTCTTCCGCTACAAGGGCCGCGACGCCGACCCGGTCGCCGCCGGGCGCGAGCTGAACGTGCGCGCCGTCGTCACGGGCCGCGTGCTGCTCGTCGGCGACCTCCTCGTCGTGAGCGCGGAGCTGGTGGACGTGGCGCTCGAATCTCAGGTCTGGGGCGAGCGCTACCGCCACAAGCACGAAGACATTTTCACTCTGCAAGAGCGCATCTCCGAGGAGATCAGCGGCAAGCTCCGCCTGCGCCTGAGCGGCGAAGACCGCCGCCGGCTCAAGAAGCGTTACACCGAATCGGCCGCCGCCTACGACCTCTACCTGAAGGGCCGCTACTTCCTGAACCGGCGGACGACCGAGTGGATCAGGCGCGCCGTCGAGCACTTCCGCGAGGCCATCGCCCTCGACCCCAACTACGCGCTCGCCCACGCCGGCCTCGCCGACGCCTACGCCTTCCTCGCCTCCTCGACCGGCGAGCAGCCGCCCGCCGAGTTCTACCCGCTGGCCGAAGCCTCCGCCCTCAAGGCGCTCGAACTCGACGACACTCTGGCCGAGGCGCACACCTCGCTCGGCTTCTTCCGCCTCCTCTACGAGTGGGACTTCCGCGCGGCCGAGTCGCACTTCAAGCGCGCCATCGAACTGCAACCCACTTACGCCAACGCGCACGACGGCTACAGCTTCTACTTCAAGGCGACGGGCCAGCACGAGCGCGCCGTCCGCGCCTGCCGCGAGGCGCAGAAGCTCGACCCGCTCTCGCTCTTCGCCGCCGTCAGCCTGGCCTGGGCCTACTACTTCGCGCGCCGCTACCCGGAGGCCGCCGAGCAGAACCGCCGCGCCCTCGAACTCGACCCGCGCTTCATCTTCGCCCACTGGAACCTCGGCCTCGCGCTCGCGCAGCAAGGCTCGCTGGACGAGGCGGTCGGGGCGCTCGAAAGCGCCGCCGAGCACTCGGGCGGCGGCCTCACCTTCAAGGCCCACCTCGGCTACGTCTACGGCCTCGCCGGCCGGCGCAGGGAGGCCGGGCTGTTGATTGAGGAGTTCGCCGCGCTCTCGCGCACGCGCTACGTCCCGGCCTACTACACGGCCGTCATCCACCTCGGACTCGGCGAACACGAGCGCGCCCTCGAATGGCTGGCCCGCGCCTTCGAAGAGCGCACCGGCTTCCTCGTCTTCCTCCGCGTCGAACCCATGTTCGACCCCCTGCGCGAAGACCCGCGCTTCAGAGAACTCGAAGCCCGCATCGGCACGAAAGACAAATGATGAATGAAGAATGAAGCCGGGCCGGCCCCCTTAATTCTTCATTCATCATTTGTCTTGACAGCCCGCGCCCGCGCGTCACAACATACGCCGCCACATCAGACCACCCTCGTTGGCCGAAGACGCCGATGTCAGTCGAAATTAAAAACGATGCGCCGGAACGACCCGACGGGGGACGACGGCCGGCGCGCCTTGAGCGCGGCCTGGGCCTGCTCGACGCGACGATGATTGTCGTCGGGTCTATGATCGGGTCGGGGATTTTCATCACGTCGGCCGAATCCACGCGGCTCGTCGGCGCGCCGGGCTGGCTGCTGCTGGCGTGGGCGCTGGCGGGGCTTCTGACCATCACGGGCGCGCTGTGCTGCGCGGAACTGGCGGCGATGATGCCGCGGGCGGGCGGGCAGTACGTCTTCCTGCGCGAGGCTTACGGGCCGGCGCTCGGCTTCCTCTTCGGCTGGTCGCTCTTCCTCGTCATCCAGACGGGGACAATCGCGGCCGTCGCCGTCGCCTTCGCGAGATTTACGGGCGTGCTCTGGCCGTGGGTCGCCGCGGACAACTACCTCGTCGCGCCCGTCCGGCTGTCGTCGGGCTACGCCGTCTCGCTCTCGACCGAACAGCTCACGGCCGTCACGCTCATCCTGCTTCTGACCTACACGAACACGCGCGGCCTCAAGCTCGGCAAGCTCATCCAGAACACCTTCACGTTCACGAAGACGGCGGCGCTCGCCGGCCTCATCCTCGTCGGGCTGCTGCTGGGGCGGAACGCGGGGAGCGCCGCCTACACCGCGGCGTGGTGGGACTCCTGGGCGAACGGCTGGGACCCGCAGGCGGCGCAGCCCGGGCTGGGGGCGGCGGGCGCGCTCGCGCTCGTGATGCTGCTGGGGCGGGCGATGACGGGGCCGCTCTTCGCGCAGTCGGCGTGGAACAACGTGACTTTCACGGGGAGCGAAATCCGCGACCCCGGCCGCAACCTCCCGCGCTCTCTGCTCATCGGCTGCGCGGCGGTCGTCGGCCTCTACCTGCTCGCCAACCTCGCCTACGTCCTGACGCTGCCGCTGGCCGAGATGCAGCAGCCGGGCAAGAGCATCGCCACGGCGACGATGCAGGCGGCGCTCGGCCCCGCCGGGACGGTTTTGATGGCGGCGGCCATCATGGTCTCGACCTTCGGCTGCAACAACGGGCTGATCCTCGCGGGCGCGCGCGTCACCTACGCGATGGCCTGCGACCGGCTCTTCTTCGGGCGCGCCGCGCGGCTCAACGCGCGCCACGTCCCGGCGACGGCGCTCGCCGTGCAGGGCGTCTGGGCCTCGCTCCTGACGCTGCCGCGCACGGTGACGGCGGACGCCGCGGGCCAGGTCACATACGGCAACGTCTACAACCAGCTCCTCGAATACATCATCCCGGCCGACCTCGTCTTCTACGTGCTGATGGTCGGGGCGGTCGTCGTGCTGCGCCGCAAGCGGCCCGCCGCGCCGCGCCCCTACCGCACGCCGGGCTACCCCGTCGTGCCCGCGGTCTACATCCTGCTCGCCTCGCTGCTCGTCCTCGACCTCGTCTACCTCGCGCGCCTGACCTCGGGCGTCGGCTTCCTCCTCGTGCTGACGGGGCTGCCCGTCTACTACGCCTGGCGACGGGGCGCGGCCCCGCGGCCCGCGGCGGAAGAATTTTAGATTTGCGATTTTTGATTTTCGATTTAGTCATCAGTTTTCAGTTTTCGTTCAAGATGAAAACCAAAACTGACGGCTGACGACTTTCAATCGCAAATCAAAAATCAAAAATTCACTCGAAAGGCTTGTCGAAAATGAGATCAGCAACGAAACTCTTCGGCCGCGCGCTCGCGGCCCTCGCGCTCGCGTCCGCCCTCGCCTCGGCCTTCGCGCC